>CALLKH010000266.1 GCA_938008425.1 uncultured Planctomycetaceae bacterium
GCCCTTGCCCCAGCGAATCACGATCCAGGGAATGATGACAAACGTCTGGATGAGGCTGACCACCAGCCAGCCCCAGAGCGGCTGATCGGTGAAGACGTTCCAGATGAAGAGCGGCCACGCGAGAATGAACCCGTAGGCCCGCCAGTAGGAGCCGCCGGGAAAAAACGTCCTGCCGATCCACCCGCCGACGCCCGCGTCGAACCAGCCGTTGTGTCCCGCCCATGGCAGCAGGATCTGGGGAAGGATGAAGAGCGGAAGGCACTGGATGATCGCGAGCGTGACGGTTTGAACGCGGACGTAGGGCGTCTTGCGCTTTCGAATTCTCTGGATGCCGAATGCGACGACGCAAAGGCAGTAGGCGAGCGTGTAGTAGAAACTGCCGTCTCGCATGGATTCGCGGAGCGTGTGAAGCAGGTGGGTCTTCGAATCGGCCGCCCGCCGAACGGTCTCACCGAGTGCGGTGAAGAGGGCGTCGATGTTATTCGGAAACCAACCTTTGGATTGGAACGCGGCGTGAATCGGAATCTCGTTCGTGCCGGACTTCCAGTGGTAAAGAAAGATGCAGGCGATGAGGAACGAAACGAACGCGGCAATTCGGGCCGGCCGCCAGTCGCCGGAAATTGGCACGCCGGCGCGGCGAAGAAAATCAAGCGGAGCGTCGCGGCCGATCATGGTGAAGATGACGTCGTTCCTGATGGTCTTTCGGCTTCCGTCGGACTGTTTCAGATCCACCTCGGGCTCGCGAATTTCGGCGACTTCGGTTGACATGGCCGCTGTCAGCTTTGACTCGCTATGCAGCCGATTGAACCGCTCGATATTCGCCGGCTTCGCGCGGGAGATGGAATCGCGACGATAGCTGAGCGTCACGCGAGCGCCGGCTTCGCTGAGGGCGATGGCCGTCTCCAGTGCGGAGTCTCCTCCGCCGACGACGAGCGCATCCTGATTCCTGTAATCCGCCGGATCGTGAAGGCGGTTGTACACCTTGGGAAGTGTCTCGCCGGGAACATCGAGCTTGCGATGGCTGCCGCTTCGACCGATGGCGATGATGACGCTACGCGCCGTCGTCGGGCCGCCCTCGTGTTCGAGCGTGAATTCCCTGCCGGCGCGCTTGATCGCCGTGACGAAGGTGCGAATTGGCTCGATGCCGGCCGCCTGACGCTGGGATTCCAGTTCCTCGAGCAGGCTCTCCTTGACTTCGCCAGTGACCTGCAAGTCGCCCGCCGGCGTCATGTCGGTGGGGTAGGTATAGATCGGCTTGGCCTTGGGGAAGTTGACGATGGTGGAAAAGGGCTCGGCGGCTTCGAAGACGATGGTGTCGATGCCGAGTTTCTTCGCCTCAACCGCGGCCGCGATTCCGGCCACACCGCCGCCGATGATGGCGAGATCGCATCGATTCGATTCGCCCGAATTCGCGGGAGATGCCGGTCGTCCGCCCGAATTCAGCTCGCGACCGATCGCGCGAACCGCGCTCACGCCGCTGTCGATCGCGAATTTCAAGAGGGGAATGCCGGTCAGATCACCGACAATGCGCAGCCCCGGTACGGCCGTCTCACCCTCGGCCCCGACGATGGGCAATGGCTCCACGGTCCCCGCCGGCCACTTCAAATGGAGCCAATGTGCGTACTTGCGAATTGGGTTTATCAGCGAACGCAGCATGAAGCGGGCTCGACGGGCGAAGGGTCAAACCGAAGCACGATGGGTGAATGATAGCGTCGAACAGCGAAGTTTCCCGGTAGATTTGTGCGAATGCAGGTCTCAATTCGCGCGAAAGTCGCGCAGGCTTGGACGCTGCGACGTCCGGGTGGGTTTCACGGCAGGATGCTGACGGTCGAGTGCTTCTGCACGAGCAGATCAAACACGACGGCGACATCCTCGGCGGTCAGGCGGACGCATCCCATCGACATGTCGGCGCCGATGCTCTTCGGGTCGATCGTGCCATGGATACCAAAGCCCATTCGCCCCATGCATTCGCCGCTGACGCAGTCGAGGCTGATCCACCGCTCGCCGATCGGGTTGTCAGGATCGTTGGCGGCATAGTAAGCGCCGGTCGATGGATCGGACCAGTCCGGGTTCTTGAGTTTGCTCTTGATCGTCCACTCGCCGGTCGGCGTGCCGCCGGCAGTGCCGAGCCCGACGCGAAAGCTGCGAACGTAGACGTCTCCCAGGTAGATGTCCATGCGGTGGGCGGATTTGTTAATCTTGGCGCTGAACGGCCCGTTGATGATCTTGAGCCGCGCGCCGGCGAAGATCGTGTCGCGGTCCTTGATCTGGTTGAGCGTCATGATGAGTTCTTCAGTGATGCGATACTTGGCCGCGATGACGAACAGGCTTTCGCCGCCCTTGACGACGTGATTCCCGGTGAGCGGGTCT
>CALLKH010000267.1 GCA_938008425.1 uncultured Planctomycetaceae bacterium
GGGCCTTTTCTTCGAGAATCTCCTCATCGCTCACGTCGGTCACGACGCCGTTCATGATGTCGAGCGCCCGCAGCGCCTTGGGCAGATTCACGGGGCGGCCGATCTCGATCGCCGATGCGACCGTCTTCGCCTTGCGGCCGGCCGCCGCCATCTCGTCGTAATAGCCGTCGATGACGCCGTCGTCCCAGTTGCCGTCGTTCCAGCGGAGACCGTGCTCGTTGCAGAGCTCCGAGAGCGTATTCGCGCCCCGGGCGTTGATCACCGCGAGCCGCGGCACGCGGTGCACCAGTCCAAGCTCCTTCAGTTCGGCGAACGCCTTGCCAAACGCGCTCGTGTTGCCCAGGTTTCCGCCGGGGACCACGATCCAGTCCGGCGTCTCCCAGCCGAGCCCTTCGAGCACGCGATACATGATCGCCTTCTGCCCCTCCAGCCGGAAGGGATTCACGGAATTCATGAGGTACAAATTCAGCCGGTCGGACGCCTCGCGGATTCGCCCGAGGCAGGCGTCGAAGTCGCCGTCGATCTGAAGCGTCAGTGCGCCGAAATCGAGGGCCTGCGAGAGCTTCCCATGGGCGATCTTTCCCGCGCCGATGAAGACGATGCCGCGCATCGGGGCGTCGTCGCGCGTGCGCGTCAGCGAGGCGTACATGGCGAGGCTGGCGCTGGTGTTGCCGGTCGAGGCGCACCCCACGCGCCGCCGGTTGAGCAACCGAGCCATCGTGAAGGCGGCCGTCATGCCGTTGTCCTTGAAGCTGCCGGAGGGGTTCATGCCCTCGTATTGAAGATGAAGCCGGCCGGGCTTGAGCGGCAGTTCGAGTCGAGCGACATCCGGGGTCTGGAGCAGCGTCTGCCCCTCGCCCACCGTGACGAGTTCGCCGTCGGGCGCGAACGGCAGCAGTTCGCGGAATCGCCAGACGCCGGAGAAGTCGATCGGTTCTCTGCGGGTGCGATAGCGATCCTCAAAAAAAGAAAGGTGGCCCGGCGGCGTTAGTCGATTCCAGTCATAGGTGACGTCGAGTAGGGTGCCGCATCGCTCGCAGGCGTAGAGCGGCGAGGCAAGGTCGAACGTCGCCCCGCAGGACCCGCGAATGCACTTGAGAAACACCGATTCTGACATGTGATGCATGGTAACGAGCGACTTCATGATTGAAAACTCAGCGCCGAGCCATTAGATTGCCGCGCGAGATTCGAGCAAGACCTATGATCAAATCCCGAAGCCCCCGCGGACTGTGGTTCGTGCCCATTGGCGCGATCCTCTGTTTTCTTCCCTTCCTCATGGCGCAGAACGAGCCGACCGCCACCGGACCGGCCACGTTCAAGATCAGGCCCCAGGCGGAGGCCGCCCGGCAGACTGCGTCCGATGCCAACAGTGCCTCGGACCAGGACCCGGCCGAATCGACGGAAGTGCAAACACCTTCCGCGCCCGACACGGCTGACGACCCTCCGGTTAACAACGCCGAAACGCCGGTGATCCCTGCCGCGACGGTCGCACCGTCAGTCACCACCACCGCCCCGGCCCCCGCTCCCGCCGGAACGGCGCTCACAGCAGGCACTCGATTCGGACTGTGGACCCTGCTGCCCGCGCTCGTCGCCATTGTGCTCGCGATCATCACGCAGCAGGTTGTGCCGTCGCTCGGGCTCGGCATCCTCACGGGCGCGGTGATGATGTGCATCCACAACGGCGAGAATAACCCGATTGAAATGGTGATCTTCGCGGTGCGAAACTATCTGCTCGGCGTTTTCATCCCGGCGGACTTGAAGAACGTCGACGGCATCAAAACAGGATACGACCATCTCAGAGTCATCGTCTTCACGCAATTCATCGGCGGCATGATCGGCATTGTCGAAGCCAACGGCGGCACGCGGGCCATGGTCGCCCGTGTTACACACTGGATGCACACGCCCCGCCGCGGCCAGCTTGGAGCACTCGGCGCCGGCGTGATGGTGTTCTTCGATGACTACGCCAATGCGCTGATCGTCGGCCCCGCCATGAGGCCGGTGTTTGAAAAACTCAAGCTCAGCCGCGCAAAGCTGGCGTACATCGTGGACTCGACTGCCGCTCCCGTTGCGTCGCTGTTCATCGGCACATGGCTGGCGGCGGAGATCAACTTCCTCGACGGCGCCATCGGCGAACTGGGGCCGGATCGGCCGGAGTTTCTCAAGGGGATGAACGGCTCGAGCGCGTTCTGGTCTTCGATTCCCTATCGAACCTACGCGTGGCTTGCGCTGTTCTTCGTCTTCATCATCGCGATCACCGGCCGCGACTTCGGCCCGATGAAGAGATCTGAGCGGGAGGCGCTCATGTCCGACGACACCGCCGCGCCCGCAGAAGCAGCGAAGCAACGCGAAGTGAGCCACTGGGCGCTCGGCCTTCTGCCGATCCTGACGCTCGTGTTCATGACGATCCTGCTGCTGATCATCACCGGTCGAAACGAGTGCATCGACAAGGGAATTCCCTACGCAGTGGACTCGATTTCGGGCATCGCCGGCGCAATCCAGACAATCCTGGCGGAGACAAATTCGTATGACTCGCTGCTCTACGCGGGGCTGACCGCCGTCGTCGTGGCGGCCGTTTCGACGGTCGCGTCGCGAACGCTGCCGCTGTCCAAAACCATGGAGGCCATGACGGGCGGCATGCAGCGCATCTTCGGCGCCCAGATCGTCCTGATTCTCGCGTGGGGTCTGTCGAGCGTGATGACCAACCTCGAATTGGGCAAGGTTGCCTGCGAATTCCTACAGGCGGAGATCGATGCGGGCAATTTCGATGAGCCGCTGCTTCCCACGGCTGTCTTCCTGACCGCCGCGATCATCTCGTTTTCCACCGGCACGAGCTGGGGCACGATGGGCATCCTCTGCCCCGTGACGATTGCGATCGCCGCGAGAATCTTTGCGCCGCTCCCGGTCGAACAGGCCATGCCGCTCTTCTATGCCTCTGTCGGCGCTGTACTGACCGGCGCCGTCTTCGGCGATCACTGCTCACCGATCAGCGATACCACCGTGCTCTCATCGCTCGCCACCGAATGCAGCCTGCCGGAGCACGTCCGAACGCAGCTTCCCTATGCGTTCGTCAT
>CALLKH010000268.1 GCA_938008425.1 uncultured Planctomycetaceae bacterium
GAGAAGAACCCGGTGATTGAGAAGTAAGTCCGGTTCTCATCGCAGTCGGCCGACGCCCAGATTCAGCGAGATGCGGGCGCCGTCCACCAGATCAACCTTGATATTCGGATCGCCCTCGGCAATGTCGAGGGCGATTTCTTGTCCGGCGCTGAAGCTCAGGATGTAGGTGCCGGGCTCGCTGATGTTGAAGGAGTAGCCGCCGGCCGAATTGGTCCGCCTGCCGACGCCGCCGAGCGTGACAAGCGACTGGCTCCGCCCCTCGCCCGCGTCATACTCGCCATTTCCATTGAGATCATCGAACACCACGCCGAGCACGATGGTTTGATTGCCGGAAGCCGTCGCGAATTCCTGTGCCTGCATGATCGAATCGGTGTAAAGAATGCCGTCGGCCGACTGGAATTCGCCGCGAATGATGGAGATGCCCACCTCGCGCAGATCGCCAAAGAGCATGGTGACGCGATGGCCGCGGCCTTCGATGCCGCGATCGATGAACAGGTTGTCGTGCTGCTGTTCGACGATGGCGATTTCGTCCAGCGTTCCGGTGGAGCCGTTCCACGCCAGGTTTTCACCCACCGTGACCCACGCATAGCCGGATTCGAGTACGCGATCACCGGGCGACTTCCCCTCGGGCGAGCGATGGGCGAAGTAGTCGCGGTCGAGCATGTCCTGGGCGTGTTCACGAGCGGCCGCCCTCAGCAGCGTATTCATCGCGACAGGCTGCTTGGGAGTCGTATTGAGCTGCCCCGGGACGCCTTCGTCGATGGCGATGCCGCCGTTTG
Organism: uncultured Planctomycetaceae bacterium; assembly: GCA_938008425.1. GTDB lineage: Bacteria > Planctomycetota > Phycisphaerae > UBA1845 > UTPLA1 > JADJRI01. Next base: position 780 of record CALLKH010000268.1, read on the forward strand.
CGGCTTCCTGTCCCGGCAGGAGTCGGGCGCGGTTGATGCGTTCAAGCGAAAGCTGTTCAAGTTGCGTCGCGGCGACGGAACTCAGCGGTGTGCCGAGGGCGCTGCCGGTGTCGATGTCGGGGTTTCCATCGTTGATGACGGGAAGGGGATTGCCGGAGGGCGTGTTGCCGAAGATTCCGGTGTTGCAGCCGGCGAACAGGCTGAGCGAAAAAAGCAGACCGACGCAGGCGCGTCGGGCGAGGCGATCGATCTGGTTGATTCCACCCATCAGGGTCCTCTCGGTTATCGGTCGGCTCGGATTGGGTTCCGTAGTATAGGCGTTGCCCAGTTGTCGTGCATGGGGACCGCGCCTCTGGCGACCGCCGGTCGGGCATGCACGCGGGTCGCGACGTGATCCGGTGCGATTCGCATTCCGCGTCGGCGGGGGCGGCCGGCCGATCGGTTTGGCTCGATGCCGGCGGTCTCGATCCCGTGTAAAACAGCCGGCTGGAGGATTGTTATTGGAATCTGCCGCGACGAATGAGACCCGGTCGGTTTGTAGCGATTATGCGCGGGTGTCGGCCGTGATGCCGGCGCTCAACGAGGCGGCCTCGCTTCGCGTGCTGCTGCCGGCGCTGGCGCCGTTCGGGCTTGGGCAGATCATCGTCTGCGACAACGGCTCGACCGATGAAACGGCCGCCGTTGTGGTTGAACATGGCGCCACGCTGGTTCGCGAGTCCGTGCGCGGCTACGGCGCGGCATGCTGGGCGGCGATGCAGAAGATCGCGCCGAGCGCCGAGGTGGTCCTCTTTCTCGACGCGGATTCCAGCGATGATCTGAGCCGGATTCCGGATCTGGTAGAGCCCATCCTGGCCCATCGCGCGGACATGGTCATCGCCACGCGCGACGCCGAGACCGTCGAAAAGGGTGCGCTCAGTGTTCAGCAGCGGTTTGGAAACAAACTGGCGACGTCACTGATACGGTGGCGCTGGCGATACGCCTATCGTGATCTCGGCCCGTTCCGGGCGATTCGAAAATCCTCGCTCGATCGGATCGCCATGCGCGACCGGGCCTTCGGCTGGACCGTTGAGATGCAGATTCGGGCGATCCAGGAGAAGCTGCGCATCGAGCAGGTCAGCGTGCACTATCGCCGTCGGATCGGCACCAGCAAGATCGGCGGCACGCTTCGCGGATCAGCCAAAGCGGCGTGGTGGATTCTCTCGACGATTGCAAAGCACTGGTGAACCCGGGTTCTGGGCCGATAACGGCGTTTGATTGATTCGCCCCGGCCGCTGCATTAGACTTCAACGTACGCACCGCGCCATATTCCATGGCCGGCGAGCGTTTCACGCCTGTATTGCGTCATAATCAAGATTCCGGGGTGCGACCATGAAGCCGCTTTCGTATTCGTTGGCTCTCATTGCGATGATGTGTTTATTGAACGGCTGCGAGAAGTCCGCGGATGCGACCCTTCGCGCCGATCGGGCCATGGGCGACAGTCTGATGCCGGCGGCCGTTCCGGGGTTCGATCCCAGCTACGTCGGTAACCAGTCCGATGCCAAGGTCTTGCCGGAGCAGCAGATTTCATTTGAGCCGCTGGCGACATTCCGGGAGAAGAATGCCGAGGCGTACGCCAAGAAGCTGGCCAAGCGGGATTCGTCCGGCGATTCAACAGGTGCGGGAAAGGGCAAGTCCGCGGCGTCGGGGCGAAAGGGCGACAAGCCGGAGAAGAAGGGCGTCTTGTCGGGGCTGATCGGGAAGGCCAAGGGGCTTCTCGGCGGAGAGAAGGACGAGGGTTCTGACGACGCATCGGACGAC
>CALLKH010000269.1 GCA_938008425.1 uncultured Planctomycetaceae bacterium
AATGACGCAAAGCAAGCGACGAAGAAAAGCGCGTCCGGCCTCGGCGGCGGTACGAAACAAAAGGCGATGATTGGCGGCGGTCTGCTTGTCGGCGTGGTCGTTGTCGCGATCATGATGTTTTCGCGCGGCAAGAACAACGAAGTCACACCGACTCCGCCGGACGTGATCCCTGATCCGCCCACGAGTTTCTCGGTGGAGCCGGTCGCCATTCTAAACGCGGTTGACGCCGATTTTGCGACGGGGTTCTCAAGTCTGATGAAGGCTCTCGACGAACCGCTCCCAACGTCTTTGTCCGTCACCTTTGGTCCGGAATGGCAGACCGTTTCGGAACGCGTGAGAACCCAGGAGGGCCGCGCCCAACTGGGGCCCGATCCAATTCAACTCACGACGACGATTGAGTTCGATCCGCAGTCCAGGGCGTGGAGTGCCACCCAGTGGACGCCGGTCTCGTCTAGCCTGCTCAAGGATCTGGCCGACTGGGCTCGCCGACGGGCCATGCGAAAAATCGCCGGGCTCCAGCAGGAGAAAAAGACCGACGAAGCCAGGCGTTCGCACGCCGAGATGGAACCGATCGTCGCGGCATGGCAGAAGAAGGGGCTGTGCGATGCGCTGCCGGCGCTGACGGAGGAAATCACCAAGGTTGAGCGGAAGCCCCCTTCAATCCCTGTTGAAGTGGCCCTCTCCGACCTGCTCCGGGACGACCAGCCCGCGGCGGCCGATGCGGTTAAGACCATGCTGGAGATCCTCGAGCTTCCGGATCGCAACCAGATCGCGCACGGGCTGGACTCGGCCGAATGGAACCTGGAGCCGGCGGATCACTCCTCAGCGAACAACGAAGTCGCTCTCTGGAACGGGGCGCGCCTCCAAATCACGTGCACGGTGCCCTACGACGCGGAGAAAGATGCCTATGTCGGAGAGCCGAAGTGGAAAATCAACTCCGACTCCGGCGTCATCGTTCGAATCGTCGGCGAATTGCAATCGGAAACAACCGCGTTCGCCCAGTCCGCCGGCGATCAGGGGCAACTGGCAAAAGCATTGCGCGCGCAGGCCGCGATGACGCCGGTGATGCAACCTCTCAAGTCCCTTCCGGCTTTCTCCGCCATGCCCGACATGACGCTCACGCTCCCGCCCGCCTGGTCGCCGGACATGGCGCCGGAATTCGAGGCTTCGACCGATCTCGATGCCGCCACCGGCTATCCGCTTACGTTGACGGCCGCCAATGACGGCCGTGCCATGTTGCTGGTCGCGTTACCGCCGACCGATTCGATTTGGACGGCGGTTGGAGCACCCGAATCACAGATCGGGTGGCGGATTTCGTATCTGGATGCGAACGAATGGCCGAAGGACGCCGGTGGCGGCACGCCCAGTCCGATTCGCTTCGATCAGGCCAAACTGAGCGCCGACCTGGCAAAGTGTCGACTGCCCACACGGCTGGAATGGACGCTGGCGGCTCTCAAGCTACGAAAGAACCCGGCGGCGATCGGCCTCTTCGACGGACTCTACGAATGGTGCAGCGATGTCGTCACCTCCCCCACGGGCCAGACGCTGACTGACGAGCACTGGGTCACCGGCGGCTGCGAGATCAACAAGACCTTTAATCTCCCCAGCCGGCCCGCGGACGATGCGAACGACTCTACCTGGATTGAATGGCTGAAAGACCCGGCGGTCACACAAGTGCGATCCCATGACGACGAGTTGGTCGGCCTTCGAACCGAACTCCTGCTCTACCCCAGCACTGCACCGTGAGACCAACCGGCCCAGCCTTCCGGCCGCCGCTTCAGCAGGTCCCTTCGTAACCCCGTAATATCTTTGGATTTATGGTTGACAACGCCGATGGCGCGTTCGCATAATCCGCCAGCATTATCGGTCCTCGGCGCGGCGCGAAGTGGCGCCGAGGGCGCGATCCGGCGTGTGCGGCAGTTGGGCGGCGCGGCTCAACGGCGGCCGAAATCGGGTGATGGGTGAGCACACCGCTGATGGAAGGTCGTTCGTCGCCCCACTGTTCACAGCGGCCTGAAACTTGGCAGCTTCGCGAGTGTTGCATACACTGAGAATTCGAAAGTCGGGCTTTGGCCAAATTGTGACTTGCTCACGCGAATCGGAGTAACTGAATGTCTCCAAAGAAACTTAGGGTTCTTCGACGAATCGCTGCATTCATGTCGGTCGGCGCGATCGCCTTTCAGACCGGTCCCTGCGGCATCAGCGATCAGCAGCTCGGCGCCTTGCTTCAGACCGGCGCCGACATTTTCACCCGTCAATTGGCCAACATCGTCTCAGACACGGTGTTCTTCCTTCTCGACAACATCTTCGTCCGTCTAACGGCCGCCTGACGCGCACAACGACGATTCAAAACACGGGCAACGGTCGTAACCGGCCCGGCCTTCGGAGATTCTGCTTATGAATTCCAGAACCAGAATGATCAAGGCGGCCGTCGCCGCGCTAGCCATGACTCCCCTCACCGGCTGCGTCAGCAGCACACAACTCTTCGACTTCGGCCGCACCGAGATCGCCCGCGTTGCAGCGGACCTCGTTGGACAGTTCTTCCTGATTTTCGTACAGGCGATCAGCCCATTCGGCGCGGCCTGAAACCGTTTCGGACGGAATGGATTCCAACCGATTGAAAGAGTGTTCGATGTCGCTGATCAATCTCCTTCGCGGGTCTTTCATTAAATGGCCTCTGGGAACGGTGCTCGCAGTTGCGTCTGTGGTCGGGGCGACCCCGGCCCGTTCAGCCTTCGCGCAGCCGGCCGCGGATGCGGCGGCCGCGGAGCCTGACCGCAATGCATCCGCCCTTCAGTTGAACGCGGGCATCTCCGCTTATTTGCGTGGGAGCAAGTCCGAAGCCAAGGAGATCCTCTCCCGCCTGGCAGAAACCGATCCTTCGAACACCGCCGGCCTCTACTACCTCGGAATCATCCACCTTGAAGAGGGCCTCGAAGCGAGCCGGGATAAAAAGCCGGAAGCCCGTGAGCTCTTCGTCAAAGCGCAGCAATGTCTCCAGCGCGTCGTCGAAACCGTCGATCCCAGCGCTGTCCCGGTCGAGGCCTACCTCGATCTCGGCATCGCCCAGCTCGGCGGCGAGAAATTCGACAAAGAGCGCATGGAAATCTCCCGACGCGCTGCCGAAACGCTTGACGCTTATGTCCAGACTGATACAGGTCGGGATGATCGCTTCGGCCATTTCTTTCTCGGCGTCGCCTACTTTCGCCTCGCGACCCAGGACGTTCGGCTCGCCGGCCAGCGCAAAATCGAAGATCGCCGGAAGGCGGGCGAAGCGTTTGACCGGGCGATGGGCCTCGCCAAGGAACCCATCGCGGGTGAGCGGCTCGCTCCGGAAGACTACGCCCTGTTCGAGACCAAGGTGCTCTACTACAAGGCGCTCCTCGCCATCGTCGGCCGCGACAATCGCGAGGCCCACAGCCTGCTCACTGATGTGGTCGAACGCGGCTCCGGTGATGAACTCATTCAGAACGCCAACACGCTCATCGCCAAGATCGAAGAGCTGGAGAGCCAGGAACCCGCTCCGATCACGCTCGAGTCCGACATCGGCCCGGTGCAGGTCGAAGGGTACGCGACGGTCGGCCACTACTACGACACCAACGTCATCCTCCTGGGTGAGGATACGATGATCCCTCGCCGGATTCCCAACAAATCGGATTACCGGTTCGGCCTGCAAACCGGTTTTGACGTCAGCCGCAATTTCACCGAGCGCGACGACATCATCGGAAAGAGCTTCTACATCGGCGCCGGCGGTTCGACTTCGCACTTCTGGCAGCCGCATATCAAGGAATTCGATATCAACATCTATTCCGGCCGGGCCTACGTGAACTGGGAGCCGGTCAGCGACCTGTTCATGGGCATTCAGTACGATTACTCGTACACCAAGCTCGGTCAGGACCCGTTCATCTCCAGCAATCGCATCACGCCGGTCATCTCCAAGATCTGGCGCGGCAGCCCTGCCACCGCGAACGACCTTGGACTCGAGCGCGCCCGCACGGACATCTACTACACCTACGACGACCGCGACTATTTCGACCGCATCTTCGACCCGCGGCTCGACCGCGACGGGAACTACCACTCCATCGGCGTCGCGCAGGCCTTCAATCTCGTGCAGGCCGGCAAACTCTGGCCGAATTATTACCACCGCGGCGGCGAGGAGAGCGTCGCCATCGACGGCCGCGACGCCGAGCGCTGGCTGCGCGTGAGACTCGGCTATCTCTATCGCAACGAGCGCACGCAGGGGCGCGAGTTCGATCTCTGGGGCCACACCATCTATGGCGGCATCGACATTCCGCTGCCCTACCGCTTCGCGTTCGACTTTACGGCCGAGTACACCTGGGATGACTACGGCCACCCGAGTCTTTTTGATTTCCGCGGAAACGAGCGCGACGACTTCATCCAGCGCTATATCTTCGGCCTCACGTACACCATCATCGATCGGGGCGAATACCGGCCGATGCCGTCGCTCAGCGTGAAGACACGCGGCACGATCGAACTCATCTATCAGAACTCCGACATCTGGGACCGCCTTAGTCAGGACACCTACCAGTTCAACCGGCAGATCTACGGGCTGGAATTGCTGGTCAGTTTCTGATCGACGGGGTCGGCGGTCTTCCGCTCATTGGCGAATTTCCGGACGCACCAAGCCAGCGCGCGACTCCTGCGCATTGAAGATATCCGGCGGTCCGTTTTGAGGTGTCGCTGCAGCGCGATGGCACAGTGCCCGGGAATCGGATTTCCCACCGATTCGCATCAAACAGCGATCTTAATTGACGCCGGCCTCCGCAAGCGGATAGGCTCTAGGGTGATCTCGCTCAGAAACGCCATAGCTTCGAAGGAAGCATGACCCATGCTGAAGACGTGAAAT
>CALLKH010000270.1 GCA_938008425.1 uncultured Planctomycetaceae bacterium
CGTCGCGCTCAAGGAGCGAACGGAGGTCCGTGCGCTCGGGGAGCGTGGCCGGATCCACGGCGACATTTTCAATGCCGATCATGCTGGGAATTATAACAGAACGCGCCCGGCGTCGCCCCGGCCCGAAGGGTCCGACTCACACCACTGGCGGAGCGGGCACTGAGTTCAAAGGCCTCAGGCCGGCGGTCCTTCGCTCATCCCCTTCCGATCCCGAAGGAATATCCACCGGAATTCCTCCATCCGCAGAAGCAGGCAGACTCCAGCAAAAACCGCACCGCCCGCGAGCGCCGGGCCGAAGACCATCGTCAGGTCCCGAATCATGCGATGCCATCCGGGCGTGCCCAGCTGGGGAAGGAAGCCGAGCACGAAATAAGCCGTCACGCTCGCGGCGGCCGTCGCGAAGGCGATTTTGACCGACGACGACAGAATCGCCCGCGCCCCCATTCGCCCCTTCATCCGCCGCCGCAGGAACTGCGACGAGATGATGACATGGAGAAACGAGGTCAGCGTCGTGCTGATGCCGAACGCCACCTCGCCGACGTACCAGAGCAGCACGACGTTCATCACCGCGTTGAGGATCACGAGGTAGCAACTGATCCACATCGGCGTGAGCGTGTCCTTCAAGCTGTAGAACCCGCGCAGGAGAATATGCTGGCAGCAGAACGCAGCCATGCCGAAGCCGTACCACATCAGCACGTCGGCCGCGCGAATCGTCGCCTCGTGCGTGAATCGACCGTGTTCGAAAAGCAGCGTGATGATCGGCTCGCGCAGGACGATCATGATGATGCCCGACGGCAGGCCGAGAAAAATCGCCAGGCGAAGCGACTGGGTGACCGCGCCCCGCAGCCCCGTCATGTCCGCCTTGCTGGCGAAGCGGCTGAACATGGGAAAGGCGGCGGTCGCCAGCGAGATCGCCAGAACGCCGAGGGGGAACTGATAGAGCCGCTGCGCGTTGGTGACGGCCGAGAACGCGCCTTCCTCCAATGGATACGAAAGCGTAAAGCCGAGAAATGTGAACGTGGCCGGGTCTCCGGGGCCGCGCGTCAGCATCGTGCAGATTTGGGCGTCGAAAAACACGTTGAAGAGCAGCACGCCCTGTCCGAGCATGATTGGAACGAAGAGCTTCAGGATTGAACGCACGTCATCGTCGCGCCAGTCAATCGAAATCTTGAACTTGACGCCGTACCGTTTCAGCGTCGGGAAGATCATCAGCAGTTGCAAGACGCTCGACAGGAGTACGCAGATCGCGACGCCGTAAACCTGATTCTCAATCTTATCGCCGAAGAATGCCGGCCCGACATGCGTCACGCCGATCATATTCAAGACGTTCAGCACGATCGGCAGCAGCGCTGGTACCGTAAAGTGATGCAAGCAGTTCAAAATGCTCGAAAAGAGCGCGACGAGGCAGACGCCGACCATGAACGGCAGCATCACCGCCGTCAGGCCGATCTGGAGATTCGTCATCTCCCCGCCGTCGGAATACCAGTAAACAAGAAGCGCCACGCCTTCCAGCAGAATCAGCAGCACCGTCAGCACCAAGGCCATGATGCCGGTCACGCGGCCAAGCAGAAGCCACGCCCGCTCGCGACCCTTGGTCTCAAGCACATCGGTGAAAACGGGAATGAACACCGCCGACAGCGCACCCTCGCCGAAGAGGCGGCGGAACAAGTTGGGAACCTGGAATCCGTAGTTGAAGGCGTCCTGGACCCAGCCCTGGCCGTAGGCCCGGTTCATCACGATGTCGCGGGCCAGACCGGTGATGCGGGAGAGCAGCGTGCAGATCGCCACGAGTCGGGCACTGGAAAGAAAGCGTGACTGGTGATCGGACATCGGCCGGGACTATATCGACCGATCTCACCACCGACAATAATCGGCCTCTACCGCGCGGCCCGCCGTAGCTCGCCGAGAACCTTCTGCATCGCGTTGGAGATGCCGAGCGTTCCCGCCTCATCGATCGGAATCCACCGCTCGTCGTCTCGCCGCGTGATCGGCGTCTTTCCCCGAATCCGGCAGACATGACCGACGAATCGAATCGTCCGATGGGTGAGTTGATGAGTGACCTCGCAGAAGGGCGCTTTCGCTACGGTGCCGATCCGCCCCGCCTTGGATCCCACGAGAAGACTCGCCAGCATCGACGTCTGACGGCCGTTATCTCCAGAGCCGGAATCGCCATCCCCCAGCACGGCCGTCGGCAACTCCCACAGCCCCCCCCACAAGCCATCCTCCGGCCGGCGTACGAACAGCCACTTTCCGCCCGACTCGATCGCCGCCACGACATGCGTTTCAGACTTCACGATCACCCTCTGTGTTCGAACCGGCAATGACGTCGTCGTACCGTTTCGCGCCGCATCGCACTCCGTCTGGAGCGGGCAGGTGAGACACTGGGCCGACGCCTTCGGCAGGCAGACCGTCGCGCCGAGTTCCATCAGCGCCTGGTTGAAATCCCCGCTCCGGCTCGGCGGCACCAGTTCGCGAGCGAGTTCCCAGACTCGCGCTTTGCCCGCGCCCGTCCGCACATCCGATTCAATCTCAAACAGCCGCGCGAGTACCCGGCCGACGTTGCCGTCGACCACCGCCGCCCGCTCGCCGAATGCGATCGACGCCACCGCGCCGGCCGTATAGTCGCCGACGCCGGGCAGCTCTCGCAAGCCCTCCGCCGTCGTCGGAAACTTCCCCCCCAGTTCATTCGCCACGACTTTCGCCGCGCGGTGCAGATTCCGCGCCCGGGCGTAGTAGCCGAGCCCCGCCCAGAGCTGGAGCACCTCGTCGAGGTCGGCCGCCGCCAGCGCCTCGACCGTCGGGAATCGCGCCAGGAATCGCTCGTAATAGGGAATGACCGTCGCCACCTGCGTCTGCTGAAGCATGGACTCGCTCAGCCAGATGGCATAGGCGTCGCGGCGTTTGCGCCATGGCAGGTCGCGTTTCTCGCGGTCAAACCACGTCAGAAGCCGACGCCGGATGCTCCGCAGCCGGCCGGAATCGACGCTGTATAACTCTCGCTGGCGTTTCGACTTCATGCGGCCGCATTGTAGCGGGGTGCGTCGGGAATATGCTCAATTTGCCGGGCCCGCCAAGGTTGCCCTCGAAAACGCGGCCCGCTACTATTTTGCTTTCGCATTCCGGGCAGCGCTGCCGATTCAAACGGAGGCTCACGCCGCCGTCTGAGTCCGCCCGCCCCCTTGTGCCTCGCCCATTCGGAGACGTCCTATGTGGAAGATGAAGCTGTATCGAGTTCGTAAGAAGCTGCTGTTTGTCACCGCCGCGCTGCCGCTCTTTCAGATGACCGGCACCTGTGATCCCGGTGCGGTCAGCGGGCAGATCGCTTCGAGCCTGCTCTTTGCCGGCTTCAGCGCGTTCGTCGGCTCAGCCCAGCAGACGCTGCTTCAGTTCTTCCCGTCGTCGGAAATTCTCGCGGCGCTCTTCGGTTCGGACCGGTCGCCGTTCTTTTGATCGATTCGCGATCACCGTCTCGCTCCCAACCCTGCGATCGGTTCCGCGTTGAGTTGGATTGAAAAATGAAATCACCCGGCGGCGGGGGGTATCCTGCGTCGGATTTTCGAAAGACAGCGTATTCAATGAAGCCCGGCAAGAAGAAACTCCAACGATTCAAGATCGCCCGACGGTTCGCGGTCATTCTCGCGGCCGCCCCCCTCTTTCAGCTGGCCCAGTGCCAGACGTTCGGCAACCAGCTTTCGGTGAACTTCCTGAACTCCCTGCCCAGCACCGCGTTCAGCGTTCTGTTCAACTTTGCCCTGCTGCCGATTCAGATTCTCCTCGGCGGCGGCCAGGTAACCGGAAATGGGACCGGAACCGGCGGCGGAATCTAGCCGCAACCGAAACCGACATTCATCGCATCGACCGCATGCCCAGCGCCATCCGGAGCGGATCGGACAGCCGTGCCGGCCGCGCCATCGTTTCGCGAAGGTGATAGTCCAGCACATCGAAGGCGCCCGGCAGATCGTCGGAGTCCTCCACGGCTTCTTTGCGCAGGCATCGAATGGCCGACGGCGTCACACGCCGCTTTTCAACGATCGCCGGCTCGCAGTCGCGGCAGATCACCCCGCCCTGGTGTGAGCTGAAATAGACGCCCTGCCCCGTCGCTGTCTCCGCGCGACCGCAACTCGCGCACCGTTCCCAGTCCGGCCGGAGCCCGATCTCCCGCAACATCGCCTGCAGAAAAGGAACAAGCCCCATCAGCGCCGACTTCGACGCCAGCGCCGCAAACAGCTCCGCAATCGCATCGAACAGAATCGGATGCGGATCGCCCGTCTCGGTCAACTGCGAGCACACCTCGGCGGCGTACTGTGCGGCGTAGAGCTTCGCGAGATCGCTGCGCAGATGCGGGAATGACTCCGTCTGGCGCCATTCGGTCATGATGCCGAGCACGTCGTCCTTGCCCGGATGGGCGCTGAACACCACGCTGCCCAGCTCCAGCAGATCAACCCCGACGGCCACCCGCGACTTCGTCCCGCGCTTGATGCCCTTGGCGATCAGGCGCTGCTGGCCGTGCTCGCGGGTGAAGACGGCGATCACCTGCGACGTCTCGCTGTAATCGAGACGGCGAAGCACCACGGCATCGTCCTTGATCAGGCTCAATGGGAATCTTCCAATCAGCGAACCAAGTGTCGACAAATCAAACGATCTGTATTGAACGGCCGCCTATTCGTCAACCGTCACCGGATCGGGCAGATGCAGACGAAGCCGAATGATGCTGCGATCATCGGCCTCCAGCACTTCGATGCGAATATCCTTCTCCGTGGCGAACTCTCCGACCGATGGAATCCGCCCGAGCCGGCTGAAGACGAAGCCGGCGATGGTGTCATAGGATTCGTCCATCGGCAGCTCAATGCCGAACGTCTCGTTCAAATCCTCAACGTGAACCCGCGCGTCCACATCGGCGGTTCGGTCGTCAATCCGGCTGATCGAGGGCGTCGGCGGCGCCTCGTGCTCGTCGGCGATGTCGCCGATGAGCTCCTCCATGATGTCTTCCAGCGTAACGAGGCCGGCGGTTCCGCCATACTCGTCAAGAACGATCGCGATGTGGACCCGGCTCGCCTGAAACTCGCGAAGCAGCGAGGAGAGGTCCTTTGTCTCCGGCACGAACATCACCGGCCGCATCACCTTGCGAAGATCGAACCCCGTCGGGTCCTGTATTCGCAGCAGATCCTTCGCGTAAAGCATGCCGATGACGTGATCCACCGAATCTTCGTACACCGGCACGCGCGAGTGCCCCTCGGCCAGTATCGCCGCACGGGCGTCGTCAAGATTGGACATCACTTCGACACCCATCATGTCCGTGCGCGGCGTCATCGCCTCGGCAACGGACTTTTCATCGAGTGCCAGGGCCGACTTGATGATCGCCTTCTCCGCCTCGTCCATTGCGCCGCTGGTCTCGCCGTGGCTCACGGCGTCCATGATCTGCAACTCGATCTGCTCCGATCGACTCGATCCCTCGAGCGGCGAGCCGGACAACCGTCTCACCAGCTCCTCGACGCCGCCCACGACCATCAGGACCGGCTGTCCCGCGCGCCGCAGGAACTCCAGCACAGGAAACACGCCGACCAGAAACCTGTCGCCCGCATACCGCGCCCATGCAACCGGCACACCCACGCTGAAGACCAGAATCCAGATCAGTCCGACTAACAGTGCGCACACCCATCCCGGCCAGCCGACCGACCACTCGCCGGCGCCCTGGATCAGAATAACGACGAAGAACATCAGCGAGAGCTGATGGCCGACGAGCGCGACCCGGGTGTAAGGCCGCCTCAAGGCAAAAAGCTGGTCCACCGGTGTACCGGCGATGCGCTCGCCGAACAGTTCAGACAACCGCGTTCGAGATGCGCCGCGGATCGCCGCGACGGTCGTCGAGAAGAAGATCGTCAGCAGCGTCGTCAATATGGCAGTGATGGCGTAGTACACGGGCGGAATTCTCAACCCACGCTTTCCGGGGGTTTCTCGGCGGGCACGGGCGCGGGCAACTCCAGATGCTTGATCTCGTCGGCGGCGGAGGTCGATCGAAACCGAATGCCATCGGGCTCTATCCACGCCGTCAGGCCCGGCGCCGCGGATTTCTCATTCGTCATGCCCGCCATCACGATCGGAATGCCGAACCGGTGCGAGAACGCCTCCACAGTTCCCAGAGATCCCGGATTCGCCGCAGCGTCAACAACGCGTGAAAGATGTGCGAGACTTGCGACGATCAACTTCGCGCCAGCGGCCTGCGCCTTTTCCCATATGGCAGCTTCAAGTACATCATCGCCGGTCATGAGCCCGATGCGTCCGAACATCGTATCCGTCACGGAGAGTCCTTCTCCCGTCGAAACGGCTTTGCACGCCTGCGCGAAGACGGTTTGGCGGTGTCGCAGTCGCGCGTCGCCGTCGTTGTCGAGCAGCACCGAGGTGATATAGGTTTTGCCGGCCGATCGCTCGGCCTGCCCGTAAACGATGAACACACCCCAGCTACGCGCCCGCTGGCCGACGGCGGAGCCGGTCTGACCGACGACATGCTCGATGCCGGTCGACTCGCCGGCAAAGGCCCGCGCGACATCCACGAAAGCCGGCAGCACGATGAGATCGGGAGAGGGGTCGTGCTCCGCGGCGCGGTCGATCATCGAGAGCACGCCCTGGAGTCTGGCCGCGCGCGAATGCCCCGATGATTCGAGTTGTACCAGTGCCACGCGAAGTCGACTCATCTTACTTCTTTTTCCTGTTCTTCCGGTTCGAGGGCGGCGTTGATTTCTTCCGGCCTTCCGCGCGGCGCGTCAATCCGACGCGCGACCGCTCCGCCCTTCGCTCGGCCGCATACACCTCGCCCCAGCCCAGCTGCTTCAATACCCGATCTTCAAGCCGGTGCATACGGGCCGCCTCGACCGGATCGTGATCGTCCAGCCCGCACAGGTGCATGCAGCCGTGCACCACATAGAGTAACAGTTCCGCCCGCCAGTCGCCGCCGTAGCCCCGCGCCCGCTCGCGGGCGACGGTGCTGCACACCAGCAGTTCGCCGTCAACGAGTCCGCGCTCGGGTTCATCACGCAGATCAAAGGTCAGCACATCGGTCGGCGTGTCGTCATCCATCCATCGCGCGTGCTGGCGGCGCATCTCCGCTGCGCCGATGACCGCCACGTGCAGTCTTCCGCGATGATATCGCCGCGCCAATAGCGCGGCGCGTGCGGCGTCGATCATCGCCTGCTTCAAACCGCGCGGCGCGGCCGTCACCGAGACCTCGGGGGAGCGACTGTCCGCCCTTGTCGCGATTCGACGGGCCCCGGCTTTTGAACCCGATGATTTCATGCCGTTTTGGCTTGCGTAGGCCCTTCGGCCTGTGACTTGGGATAGGCGATGCGGCCGTGATGAATCGCCCGCAGGCTTCGGACGAGACTCTGTTCCAGCCTGGCGAGTTCCTTGAGGGTGATGTCGCACTCGTCAAACTGGCCGTCCATCAGGCGTGCCATTGTGATGTCATGCACAACGGTCTCAATGCGCCCCGGCGTCGGATCCTGGAGCGAACGAACCGCGCCCTCCACGCTGTCGCACAGCATGAGGATCGCCGTCTCCTTGGATCGCGGCTTGGGGCCCGTGTACCGAAACTCTGACTCGCTGATTTCGCGCCCGCGATGACCGGCCGCCTTCGCCTCCTGCGCCGCCATGTGATGGAAATACTTGACCACCGTGGTGCCGTGGTGCTCGGCGATGAACGGGTGCAGCACCGGCGGCAGGCCGTGTTCGCGGGCCAGGGCGAGGCCGTCCTTCACGTGTGCGAGAATGACGAGCAGGCTCATCGTCGGCGCGAGCCCGCGATGGGCGTTCATTCGCGCTTCCTGGTTCTCGACGAAGTAGTTCGGCTTGCACATCTTTCCAATATCGTGGTAGTAGGCACCGACGCGGACGAGGAGGCTGTTTGCGCCGATCTCCTCCGCCGCCGACTCGGCCATCGACCCGAGCAGGTGGCTGTGCTGCCAGGTGCCCGGCGCCTTTTCGATCAACTGCCGAAGCAGCGGGCGACTCGTGTCGGCCCACTCAAGAAGCGTCTGGCTCGTCGTGACGCGGAACGCCCGCTCGATGATCGGCAGCAGCACCTGCACCATGCTGAGCCCCGCCATCGTGGCGATGGCGGCATAGAGCGGATCGCCGAGGAAATTCGCCTCGCCGTCGCCGAGATAAACGAGAAACGTGCTCACGTACGCCGCCAGCGACGCCGCCCCACCGACCTCGAGCATCTTCATGCGGGTGCGAATCTCGTTCAGCATCAGTACTGTCACAACGATGACACTGAGCGACACGATCATGAGGCCGTACGGCGCACCGAGCATCAGCGACGTCGCGACCGCAAGGCACCCGGCGGCGCCCAGGGCGAAGATCTGGGAGTACGCGATGGTGAGCACCGCGGCGGTCATGCAGATCGGCAGCACGCACCAGATCGGTGAATCACTGAGCCGCATGACCAGGTCGCGTTCGATGAACAGCATGATCAGCAACAACGCCGCCACGCCGATCGCCCGGGGCGCCCGCATCGCGATTCGCGGCTGCACGCGCAGCGTGAACACCGACAGGCCGGCCGTCAGAAGCAGCAGCACGCCCGCCAGACCCAGCCGGCGATTTCGCCACGCGACGCGCAGCGCCGGTTCCTTTCCGCGCTGCTTCAGATACTCCTCATGCTCAAGCTTTAAGAGTGCGAACGACTCCTCGGTCACCTTGCCCGGCGGCACGATTCGATCGCCCTTGACGTACCGAACTTTGACCGGCTCAACCTGCGACGCGGCTTCGATCTTGTCCTTGGTCAGTGCCAGGTCGAAGACATACGTCGGCTGCCGGTTGGGGCCTTCGCCGATCGCACGAATTAGAATGTCCCGGAATACGCCGCGAACCCGGGCGTCCGACGAAAAGGCCTGCGACGCCACCAGGTCGGCGATGCCGTCCCGCTGATCATCGTTGACCGCGTAAAGCAGCTTTGTCAGCGGCGTCTCGCGCGGCTGACCCGCGCCGTCGATCATGATCACCCGGTCGGCCGTGCTTCGAATCTCGCGATCCGCCGCCGCCTTTTCCATCAGGTCACGGATGAGATACTGACTCTGAATCGCCTTCGGGAGCTTTTCCAGGTTGGCTCGATAGGGATCCGTCGCCCCGGCAAGCTGTGAGCGTGATTTGAGCGTCGCATACGCCTCCTCGCCGATTGACCAGCGCTGGCCGTACTGCTCCAGGAACTTTTCGAGGCTCTCGGAAGCGGTGATTGCGGCACGAAGCTCGCGAAATTCCGTCAGAGCCGTATCGAGGAGCGACTGGTTGAACCGGAAGTGGTTGGGAACGGCGTGCTGGGCATCCGACTTGGCCTTCTGGGTCGCCAGTTCGTCAATGCGATCGAACGTGACACGAGAAAGCACCGGCTGCTTCAGGATCTTCCCGACCGAGTAGGAGAGCGGTTCGTCGCCGGTCACCATGATGAGCGTGGCAACCGCCCAGAACCCGAACGCGACATAGAGCGGCGCGCGAAAAACCCGCCTGAGCCGCGCATTCCATGACGACTGGCTGGTGATGAGTTTCCGGCGGTTTTCCGCAGAACGGGG
Organism: uncultured Planctomycetaceae bacterium; assembly: GCA_938008425.1. Lineage (GTDB taxonomy): Bacteria > Planctomycetota > Phycisphaerae > UBA1845 > UTPLA1 > JADJRI01. The sequence goes on from CALLKH010000270.1 coordinate 9,561, forward strand.
GCCGCGCGTCTGTCCGATCGTCGCCATTCAGTTACTCGCCGTGTGCGGGCGAGTCCAGGGTGGCCGGCAGGCTCGACGTTCGCGAAAGACAATCCCTCTTCAGCTGCCGCGAACGACGGAAGAGCGCCCAACCCTTCGCCGGATTCATGAACCCATTATCGCCTCGTGGAGGCACCACGCTGACCAATTTCAGCAGATCAGGCACCCTCGAACGAGTCGGGCTGGGACCGGGAACAGTATAGCCCGCCATCCGGGAGCGATCCAGACTCATAACTACCTGACAAGCCGAACGTTGCGGTTTCGACGCCGGCGTGGTTCCACCGAATCACGACCCTACAATCGATACAGGTTCCCATTCTGAGACGACCCATAATGTCGGCCTCTGGCGATTCGTACTGCGGGAACCACACATGCGGCGGATCCTGTCGCTCGTCGGCGGCATCCAGGCGCCCGTCGTGCACATTTTCAGTCGGTACACGGTTGCCAGATCCGAGGTCGCCCATCCAGGGGAGTACGACGATGACGACGCTGCTCAATTGTGCCCGCGAACAAGTCAACATGATCGAAGCCCCCGGGCGAATCGTCTCATGGCTGTTCGCCGCGGTCGGGCTCTTCATTTTGATGCGATCCATCGGCGCGCTCGAATAGGTCCATTGGCGCATCCGATGCGTGATTCGATTGATTCGACGCCGCCTGATCCTCCGAAGAAAGGCGGGATGTGTTGACGAGGGCATGAGAACATAAATACACTCCACTGATCGCCCGATAGCGAGCCCCATGCGCCCACCAAACTCTCCGATAACATTGATGACCGACTTCGGCCAGGCCGACCACTATGTCGCCTGCATGAAGGGCGTCATTCTCCAGCGAGCCCCGGGCGCCACGCTCATCGACGTCACCCACATGATTCAGCCGCACGACGTCGTCCACGGCGCATTCATTCTTCGCCAGGTGTTCGAGCACTTTCCGATCGGCTCCATTCATATCGCGGTCGTCGACCCCGGCGTCGGCACTTCGCGACGCATCCTGGCCGCCCGCTACTCCGGCCAGACCGTGCTCGCGCCCGACAACGGCCTGCTCACCTTCGTTCATCGCGATTTCATCCTGGAAGATCTTCGATCGATCGAGAACCAGCGGCTCTTCCGGGAGGAGGTCAGCCGCACCTTCCACGGCCGCGACATCTTCGCGCCGGTGGCGAGCCATATCGCCCAGGGCATGCCGCTCGAAAAGGTCGGCCCCGTCGTTCGTGAATTGCAGCTGCTTAACATCGAACGGCCGAAGCGACTTGATCAGGGCGCGGTTGAAGGTCAGATTCTTTACGTCGACCACTTCGGCAACTGCATATCCAACATCAGCGCCGCCGATCTCGTCAACGCAAAAACCCCGCCCGAGCGACTCACGGTTCAGGTCGGACCGCTTCGGGTCGGTCGATTGCAGAAGTCCTATGCCGATGTGAATCCGGGCGAGATTCTCGCGGTCATCGGCTCGACCGGAATGCTCGAAATTGCCGTCAATCAGGGCAATGCCGCGGCACACCTTCGCGCCGCGCCGGGCACGCTCGTGCTGGTCCGGTGACACCCTTCTGAGCCGGGCGTGGCGAGCGATCTCGAGCGATCCAAATCAGAGCCGGGCTGTCTCAGCCCGGTGAGGGTTCTCGCGGCGAAGCTCAACGAAGAATCCCAATTAGCGTACGTCTGCACCAGTCACCGCCCCGGGGACGGGGCGGCTCTGACTGGCGGCGCGCGAGAGAACGCCTCGCGACGATCGTAGCAGCTTCCAAGACATGATCGTCGTTCGCCCAAAACTCAACGAAGCAGTGCCGCAGCAGGCGATCCAGCGGAATCCGATTCAGAGCCGGGCTGTCTCAGCCCGGTGAACGCTGTCCCGGCGAGGTCTAACGAACTATTCAACGATGCCGGCGTCTAGACGTGTCACCGCCCCGGGGACGGGGCGGCTCTGACTGGCGGCGCGTCGAAACACACCGCCGTGACGCCGCGCGATTCTCACTCCCATCGCAGCGCAATGAAAGAGGCCGGCGAAAAACAATCCGCCGGCCTCTTAAATGTGTCAAATGCGTGTCAACTGCGCGGTGTGCGTTACTTCTTCATCGCAGCAGCGTAAAGCTCGTCGACCTTCTTCCAGTTCACCACGTTCCACCACGCGGCGATGTAATCCGGCCGGCGGTTCTGGTAATTGAGGTAATACGCGTGCTCCCAGACATCGAGCCCGAGGATCGGCGTGTGGCCCGTCATGATCGGTGAATCCTGGTTCGCGGTGCTGAAGACCTCGATCTGGCCGTTCTTGACCGCCAGCCACGCCCAGCCGCTGCCGAAACGCGTGGCGCCGGCCGCCGCGAACTTCTCCTTGAACGGATCGAACCCGCCGAAGGTCTTGGTGATCGCATCGCCGATGGCGCCGCCGGGCGTTCCGCCGCAGCCCTTGCCCATGATTTCCCAGAACAGCGAGTGATTCGCATGGCCGCCGGCGTTGTTGATCAGCGCCTGGCGAACGCTGTCGGGCGCGCTGCTGATTCCCTTGAGCAGATCCTCGACGCTCTTGGACGCGAGATCGGCATGACTCTCAAGCGCCTTGTTGGCGTTGGTGATGTAGGCGTTGTGGTGCTTGCCGTGATGAATCTCCATCGTCTTCGCGTCGATGTGGGGCTGGAGGGCGTCAAAGGCATACGGAAGCGGCGGTAGCGTGAAAGCCATGGGAGAAGCTCCTTTCGTCGTCTGAATCATGCAACGGTTCGTTCAGTGTCGGTGACGAAACTCTAGTCACGCATCCGGCACGGGTCAAGATTCAGAACGATCGCACGAACACCCCCCGGGGTCCGCGACAGAAATTGGCCGAAACTGGTCAGGAACCCCGAGCGGCGCACCGATCGCCCAGACAGGCATGCATGAGCGGCACTTCAATAAGCAAAATGGCGTCCGCGGTTAAGGCCGCGGACGCCATCTCTGAACCTCGGTATTGGTGCGGGCGAAATCAGATCTCGCGCCGGTTCCTTCGCTTCGGCGTCATCTCTTCAAGGAGCGTCGAGAATTTCTGAGACTGCTCGGCGGTGAGGATGCCGTTGATCCGGTTGCGGTAATTGTTCGCCAGTGCCTTCTCGGCAAGCCGCTCACGGTCACGGTTCTTGCGATCGGTCGCCCGCGCCTCGCGAATGTCGTTCTTCACTTCCTTGACCATCGACTTGAGCTGCTCGCGCTGACCCGGGTCCAGCTTCAGCTTCATTGCCGCCTTGATCACCACGCGAAGATCGGCCGGCGCATCGCGGAGGTCCTTCGACGCCTCCTGATCCGATCGAAGCCCGGCCAGCTTGGCCTGCTGATCGGCTGTCAGAATGTTGCCGACCTGGGAATAGAATGCATCGTCCTGCTGAGCAGCCTGGGCCTCCAGATTGGCGAGCTGCGCCGTGTATCGTTCGACCGCGGCGCCGTCGCCGCTCTGCCGTGCCGAGGCGATCTGCTCACGGATCTGCGCCATTTGGCCATTCAGCGCGGCCGTCTGTTGCTGATGTCCGGCAAGCATCGTCGAATATGACGCCTGCTGCTGCTCCGTCATCCCGAGGGCCTGCGGCAGCGCTGCCGGTGAGACTTCATCAGACGCCTCGTCCTGTTGGAACTCGCCGCGTCGCTCGCCGCGATCACGGCCGCCGCGCCGCCCGCCCCGGCCGTCTTCTTCACGCATGTCCGCCGCGATTTCACGCTGCTCATCGGTCAGGACAGGGTCAAGCTGCGCGATGGCGTCGTTGATGAATCCGCGCGGCCCGCCGGTCTGCCGCATCTCTGACACCATCTGTTCACGAAGCTGATCACCGAGCGCCGTGTTGCCGGAATCATAGGCCTGTCGCACCTCGCCCCATCGGTCGCGCATCTCTTCCATTCGCTGGATCTGCGCCGCCTTGATCTCGTCGAGCGCGACGCGCTGATCATCATTCAACTGAAGCTCTTCGGCGATCTGCTCGAACCGGCCGTCGACCCGCTGGCGCATTTCCTGCTCGCGCTCCTCGCGGAACTGCTGCCGAACCGTGGCCAACTGACCGCGCTGGGCTTCGGTCAGGATCGGCTCGATGGCGCTGAACGGATCGCCGCGGAAACCGCCGCCGCCACTCTGCTCGCGCTCCTGGCGGAACTCGTCGCGAAGCTGCTGGGCGGTGGTCTCATCGCCGGCCCGCTCGGCCTCGCGAATCGCTTCCATCCGCTCCCGCATGGCGTTCATCCGCTCGCGCTGCGCCGTCTTGATCTCCTCAAGCTGGGACAGTTGCGACTCGTCCAGTTGAAGCTCCTTGGCGATGCGGTCATACATCTCGTCGAAGTTCGGTCCCTGCCGTCCGCCGCCAAATCCGCCGCGGCCGCCCCCCGGCCCGCCAAACTGGCCGCGTTGACGCTGCCGACGACCTTCGCCCTCACCATCGCCACCGGGCTGCGCCAGGCAAATGTCGCCCGCCGCGACCATAAATCCAAGAGCCAGGACACCCAACATCGTGATTCTTCGTTGCATTTTGAATTACCTCGGAAAACCTAAGGAAAAGTGCGATATTCCACTCGTGCGGCCAAGGCCCGTGCCAAGATATCAGACAAACGCGTCGCTACGAGCTTTATTGCGATCGCGCTGCACATCCCCTCTCCACCGACTGTTTCGAGCAGCCGCCAAATTGTAACGATGCGGAGGCGGATCACCTAACGGCACGGATTGCAGTCCGACCGACCGTCCCGTTCCAGTTTCAGCTCGTGTAAGCAAAGAAGGAAAAAAGAGGAATTCTCGAACCTGGATCGGCGAACTGACCCTCACCCCCGCAGGGAGTGACGTAACCTATTGGGAAACCGGCTCCTGCGCGCGTGCCCGGCGGAATCGAACGTTTCGCTCGATGCACCGCTCCAGCTCGCTCAGATCAAGAATGCGAATTTTTCCACCTGCACAGGAAGCCGCGATCCGTCGGCCATCCGGACTGAATCGAACGAAATCAACGCCTTCGCCGGGACTCGGCTCGAACGCCGCGAGGTTGGCCCCCGTGGTGACATCCCAGATTCGCAGGGTCCCGTCGCTGCTGCCGGAGGCCAGGAGCGTCGGATCATCCGGCTTGAACGACACCGTCCAGACCGTGGTGAAATGACCCTCCAGCGAGCTTTCATGGGTCATCGTCTCCAGGTTCCAGACTTCGATCGTATTCCCCCAGGTTCCCGCCGCGACGCGCGTGCCGTCCATGTTGAGGGCGACCCCCCATGGGACGTGCGGTAACTCAATCTCACCGACCGCGGTTCCATCGTGTCGCCACAGTTGAATCGATTTCGCTCGGGTCGTCGTCGCGATCATCCGCCCGTCGCCGGAGAACGCCAGCGCCAGCGCCTGCCTGCCCCCTGCGGGGAGAGTGATCCTGTCGTTGGGATCATGGATGTCCTCGAACAAGAACTTCGATCCGTTCGCCGACATGCCGAGCCGCGGCGTGACGGGATCAAATTCCATGCACTGCGAGGTCTCTCCCTCAACGCCCCTGTAGGTTGCAATGACCGAGCCGCTCGCGACATTGAAAACGCGAATGGCCGGACCGACTGAGAGGATCGCCACGTGTTCCCCGGTCGGATCAAACGCCGCGCACTTCACCGGCCGCATGGAACCCCTCAGCGACTCATCCGGTGGGGCGGAGATCACCTTGAGTGTCTCACCCGAGTCGATATCGCGCAGGTGAATGTCTGCGAAGCCATGGCCGGTTGCGATCAGACGGCCGTTCGGATGAAACGCAATCGCGCGCCCCGGCGGATCGTCAATTCGAAGCACGCCGTTGTTTCCCGCGGTTTCCCAGATGCGAATGTCGCGTCTTGCGACGCCGACGAGACGGCCTCCGTCTCGAGTCAGCTTGAGCGCCGAACATCGATCGGTCTGAAGATGCCGGATTCTCTCGCCCGCGGCGAGATTCCAGGAATCAATTGAGAACCAGCCGCCGACGTGAAGCGTCGCATCGTCCGGCGAGAAGGCAACCGCGGTGGGCATGCCCGTCGGCTGGTGAAGTGAATGACCCACCGACCCATCCGCGGTGTTCCAGATCATGATTCTTCGGTCGCGGCTGGCCGTGACACCGGCGAGTGCCGAGCCGTCGTGACTGAACGACAACTCTCGCACGCCATCGGCGTGGCCGGAAAGCACGAGCGGCTCGGGAAAAGGCTGAATCAACGGCGCCTCGGACGAGTCTTCCGAATCCAAATCGAAACCCGCGGTCATTTCGCGAAAATTCCACAGCCGGGCCTTGAAGTCGTTTGAGCCGGAAGCGAGGTAACGATTGTCGTCGCTCAGGCTGACGCACACCACTTCCCGCGGATGCGGACTCGATTCGGCGAGGCACGCGAGCGTGCGGGCATTGTGAACGCGCACGATGCGATCGGTTCCGCCCGTGACGAGCAGCCTGCCGGTCGCATCGAATCGCACCGAGGTCGCTCGGCCGCGACCCGCCTTGAATTCCCGCGACATGGTGCGCGCCTGGACGTCCCAGAGGATAATCCGCCCATCCTCCCCCGCCGTCGCCAGCACGTGCCCATCAGGACTGAAGCACGCCTCATTGACGCCGCCTTCATGACCTTCAAGAACCGCAATGCGTGAATACGATTCCGCATCCCAGAGTTCGACTCGCGGCGCACGGCCGACCACTGCAATGATCGTCTCGTCCGGATTCAGCGCCACATCGGTGATTTCGTCGACATCGGCCGGAAGCGATGCGATGTTCGAGAAGCGGGAGTAGTGCTCCATCAGCGCCCACTTCGCCTCAATTGAATCAGGGTGTGCCAGAAACTCGCCCCAGATCAGATTCTCCGCGGCGACGTGATTTCCCGTCTGGCCCACTGCCCGGCCGCGGGCGATATTGCTGAGACTGATCTCCGAAGCGAGTCGATCGGCCGTCTCGTTGGCCCGATCCCGCTCGACCAGCGCTTCGCCGCGGGCCATGTCGGCCTCTTTCGCAAGCCGTTCGCTGACGCGGGCCTGATGCACCGACCATACCGAGAACCCGGCCAGCATCAGGCAGAACGCGGCCGCCGCCGAGAGCGCGCCGCGGTAGCGCCGGGCGCTTTTCCGAAGCAGATACAAGGCGGAATCGCGCTTGGCCTCGATCGGCTCGCCCGCGAGGTAGCGGCGAATGTCGAACGCAAGATCTGCGGCCGACTGGTAACGCCGACCCGGATCCTTCGCCAGCGCCTTTGAAACGATGGCGTCTACATCGGCGTCGATCCGAACCGATCGCGTGCGCGACTTTGAGCGAAGCGGCGGCGGGTCGGCGCTTTCGATGATGCGCGCCGCATCCACCATCGTCGCGCGGCCCACATCGTACGGCAGCCGACCGGCAAGAAGCTGATACAGGATCACACCGACGGCATACACGTCGGCACGCGTATCGACACGCCGCGGATCGCCGCGCACCTGCTCGGGGCTCATGTACGCCGGCGTGCCGACGAGTTGCCCGACTTTCGTCGTGAATGAACGATCGGCGTCATCTTCATCATCCAGGGCTCGGGCGACGCCGAAATCGAGCAATTTCGGCTGCGCGCCGAGACCGGTGGTCGAACCGGACCGTGCCCGGGTGGAGGAGCGAATGACCAGGATGTTGTCCGGCTTGAGGTCGCGATGAATGAAGCCGTTCTGGTGGGCGTGTTGCAGCGCATCGCAGACGCGGGCGATCAGCTCCAGCCGCGCCGACACACCCAGCGGCCCTTCTTCCCCGCCGGGGTTCTCAGCGAACTGGATCAGGTCCAGCCCCTGAATGTACTCCATCGTGTAATACGGCAGACTCACCGGCCGCGACGGGGCCGCAGCGGAATCGAAGACCGCCTCGGCGACACCCGCCTCGAAGATTTGGGCGATGCCGGGATGCTGAAGCCGGCCGAGCACGTGGATTTCGTGCTCGAAGCGCTTGACCGCTTCCGGCGTCGACATGAACGCGCGAATGACCTTCAGCGCGACGGTTCTTCGCGGGTTTTCCTGTTCGGCGAGATAGACGGTTCCGAATCCGCCCTCGCCGATCTGACGAAGTATGCGATAGGCGCCGATTCTGAATGGAACGGGACCCTGCGGCTCGCGAAGCAGCTCCTCGCTGACGGCGCGAAGCGTGCTGCCGATCGCGGTTTCGAAGTCGACCGACGGCCGCTCGTCATGACGAAGAAGATGAAGCACCTGCGAGCGCAACGACCGATCATCGGCGCAGGCTTCTTCAACAAAGGCGAGACGATCCTCGGCAGGCAGCGCGCACGCCGCCTGGAACAGGATGTCCGCGCGTCGAAATTGTTCCGCGCTCATCGTCATGCGGAACCACGCTCTCAATTCTCCGCCAGTTTGCCCGAGAGATAGGCCCGTGCCATGCGCCAGTCGGCCTCGACCGTCGAAATGGAAACGTCAAGAACCTGGGCGATCTCCTCCATCGACATGCCGCCGAAGAAGCGCATCTCCACCACCTGGCTCTTTCGCGAATCCAGGGCCGCAAGGTCGGACAGCGCCTCCTCCAGCTCCAGTGGATCGATGGCGACATCGCGCGCCGACGCGAACGACCCCGAGAGCATCACCGGCCGTCGGCCGCCGCCGCGCTTCTCGGCAGCACGAGCGAGCGCATGATTCACCAGCGCGTTTCGCATCGCCCGGGCCGCGAGCGCTAGGAAATGAACCCGATCGTGGCAGTTCATGCTCGATTGGCCGGCCAGACGAATGTAGATCTCGTTGACGAGTGCCGTCGGCTGAAGCGTGTGGTTGGCGCGCTCGCGTCGCAGGTACGTCGCGGCCAGCGCGCGAAGTTCGTCGTACACCGCCGGCAGGATGACGTCGATGGACGCGCGTTCACGCCCGTCCGTCTGCTCGATTCGATGGGTTCGTTGCTGAAGGGTCAATTCCATTGCGGGTGCCTCACTGGTTTCTACTATGAGAAACGGAATTCCCTCACAAACTGCTTAGTGGCCCTCCGGACATCGCCCCATAAGCCCGCCGTCACGATCTCCGGAAAAAGTCCAAGGGTTCCCACCCGTTTTCCTGCCTTCGAAAGATGGGGGCCAATCCTCGACGGTTGGGGAATGGCGGCCCTGTTCATCAGAAGAGGAATCGACCTCATGTATCGTTCACTGATAACGACCACGTTGGCAACCCTTTACGCACTATCGATCCTTGCCGGAACCGGTTGCGGGACCGACGGCCCCGGCGGCATGGGTCTGCCGGTCACCGGAAAAGATGGGCCCGCCGGTGAGCCCGGACCCAAGGGAGATGTGGGTCCCCAGGGCCCGCAAGGCGAGCCGGGTACCCCCGGTGCCGATGGCGCGAACGGCCAGGACGGCCTCCCCGGCGCCGATGGACAAGTGCGAATCTATGGCGATGGCTCGGCCGGCGAGCTTCATATTTCCGGCAACACAAACGCTTCACTCTTCGGAACCGTCGCCCAGGACTTCAACCTGCAATTCACCGACGTTGTCATCGACTCTGGAGGCCTGCTGAGCATACCGAGCGGCACCGTGATTCGATGCTCCGGACGTTTCATCAACCATGGATCAATTGTCGTCGTCGAGGTCGTGACCAGCGGCGGAGCGGGTTTCTACGACATCAGGCCCGGCGCCGCTTTCGGACCCCCATCGGTTGGATTCAGCGGCGACCTGGCCGGTCAGGGCGAGATCGGGAACAACACCTTGAGCCGAAGGGGCGGACGCTCGGCCTCGGGCCTTTTCCCAAATGAGGCCCGACTCATCCTCAATCCCGGACCGGTGGGCGGCGGCGGAGGCGCGGGAAGCCTCTTCGGTATCGGCGGTGACGGCGGCGGAACACTGGTTGTCCTCGCGGCCGAAGGAGTCGAAATCACCGCGACCGGTCAGATCGTCGCCGACGGAACGGCCGGCACGACAGGCGGAGGCGGTGGTGGAGGCGGCGTCATCGTTCTGGCTTCTCCAGCTTCTATCACTTCGGACGGCCTTCTCTCCGCCGCGGGCGGAAACGGCGGGCAGAGCGGCTCAGCCGACGGCGGGGGCGGAGGCGGAGGCGGCGGACTCATTCATCTGCTGAGTCCCGTCGTCGCAGTGAGTACGACGCCCAATGTCAAAGGAGGATCGGGTACAGATTTCTCAATAAACACCATCACGAACGCCGTTCGCGCGGGAGGTGGCGGCGGCGGCGCCTCGGCCGGCAACGGCGGCGCAGGCGGCGACGTTAACTCAAACAACGATCATGCCGGAAGCGCCAACGGGGCTACCGGACACCACTTCATCACCCTCGTCAACCCCACGGCGCTCTTTTGAGCCGACCCCGGACTCTACATGAATGCCATCTGCAAGACATCAGCCCTCGGAACTCGCCCGACGGCTACACGATAAGACTCACAATCAATACTAAGAAATGGAGAGACTGAAATGATCAAGAGAACTCGAAACATCGGCATGGTTGTCCTGGCGCTCATCGCGCTCGGACAGGCCTTTCCCGCCCGGGCCGCGGACGTCGGCACGGCGTTCACCTACCAGGGCAAACTCACCAGCGCCGGCGCACCGGCCAACGGTCCGTTCGACTTTCAATTCCGCCTGTTCACGGGCGAATTCCCGTTCGGGTTCCTCACCGCGGGTCCCATCACGATTGAAGACGTTCAGGTCACTGACGGCCTCTTCACCGTGCGACTCGACTTCGGCGCGGCGCTCAACGGATCGGCACGCTGGCTGGATGTCTCGGTGCGACCCGGCGCATCGGTCGGAACCTACACCATCCTCCAGCCGCGACAGGAGCTGACCCCGGCGCCGTATGCCATCGGTCTGTCGCTTCCCTACACAACGACATTCTCAAGCGCATCGACCCTCTTCAGCCTGAACCAGAGCGGCGCGGGCAAGACGATGTTGCTGACGTCGACCACCGCAGACTGTCTCGAGGCCGCCTGCACCGGAACCGGAGACGCCGTTTACGCTCGGAATAGCGGCAGCGGCCTGGCCGTCGGCGCTTACACCACCGGAGCCGGCAACGCCCTCTATGGCCAGGCGACCGGCGGCGGAACGGCGGTGTACGGCTACAACCTCGGCACGAGCGGTCGCGCCGGCTTCTTTCGGACGGAGCAATCCAACAATACCTCGCACACCGTCGAGGTTCAGGCCAATGGAACCGGACACGCCGTCAAGGCGAACGCACGCGTCGGCAGCGCCGGCTATTTCGAGAACACCAACGCATCGAGCACCACTTCGACGGTGCGCGTCGAGACCAACGGCCAGGCGCTCGGACTCTGGAGCCGAACGACCGGCACCAGCAGCGCGGCACGGGTGGAGGTCGCGAATTCGAGCAACAACGCACCGGCGCTCGACGTCAAAACCAGCGGCACCGGCCTTGCGGCCAAGTTCACCGGCGGCAACGTGGAAGTGGGCGGAGAGCTCTACGCCACGATCGGCACCGTCAAGAACCGGGCGACGCCGATCGCCTTCGGCCGATTCGATGGCTTCAATTCACTTCAGAGCTCGGGAAACGTGACGGTCACCTATGAATCCGCAAACGACCGGTACAAGATTTTCGTCGTCGGCGAAGGCGACCCTGAAAAGTGGATCATCATGACCTCGATCGACTACTACGACATCAGCGGTGATCTCGAATACATCGCCAAGGCTTCGCGGCCGCTCAGCGTCGCGGGGCAGCCGGGCAACGGCGTCTTTTACATCCGGGACGTGTGCAAGAATGGTTGCGAGCAGTTCCAGGTCAATCACTGGGTCGACTTCGTGGTGTACAAGGGCGTCTGACGGGTCTTTGCTGCAGCACATTCAAATGAACAGGAGTAAGGCATCATGAATCAAAGATCTCGACACCCGGCAAGCCGATCGCTGCGAATCCTGATGTTGGCGCTCATCGGCGCAGTGGCGACAGCTGACACGTGGGCCCAGTTCGCAATTCCGTGGAGCACGACGGACGGCGGCGGTGCGATGAACACCGCGGGCGGCGCATACGTTCTGAGCGGCACCGTCGGCCAGCACGACGCAGGGCCGACCAACGCGATCATGAGCGGCGGACAATTCACCCTGGCGGGCGGATTCTGGGCGACGCCGACGCCGCTCGTTTGTGCCTGTCCCGGCGACATGGACGGCGACGGCCTCCTTGATGGGCGCGACGTGCAGGGATTCGTCGACTGCCTGATCTCGGGCAATGATTGCGCGTGCGCCGACCTGAATGGCGTCAATGGCGTGACAGTCGACGACGCACTGCCCTTTGTCACGGCACTCCTGAACGGCCCCGCCTGCCCATAACCAGCGCCGAAGGTGCCACATCCTCGGCCCTCAACGTCCAGATTCAGAGTCCTTCGGCCCGGGCGGCCTGCCAGGTTATCGCCCGGGCCGAAATCATTGGGCCCAGGCCGCCGCCTCAAGCGGCTTCTATGGGACGCAAGGGACAACACCTACGCATGTAAGCAAAGCGCGGCTATTCCTGATTGTCGAAAACGACGGGAAATTCGATAACTTGACTGTCGAGCGGGCGGTCGCCCGCATGGAATCAGGAAGGAGGAGTAACCTATGGATGAGGCGATTTACATCAAGATTGAGCCCGAGACCCTGCGACGCAACATGGAGCAGGCAAGAGGTTACGAAGTCACTCGGAGTGAGTTCGAGCAAACACTGCATGAAGCGGGCTTCACGCGGCTTGGCACATCATGGTACTGCGATCGCACGCGGCTAAGCGCGCTGGATGAGTCCGAGGTACAGGGGAAGCGCTGAATCGCCGCTCCAAAGTCGCTAGTCCGCCATGGGGTCAAGTCTTCGCTTGCGATAATGACCTCTCGTGGCGGTAAGAATCTCAACGAGCGAAAGCGTTGGAACCCCCCTCTCACGATTGGCCGCTCCGATGGCATACAGGATCGCCCACTGCCGATAGAGCGTGGCATACGCACGGAGCAGTGACCAGTCCGGATCGTAGATGTTCGTCGACTCGCTCGTTACGCCGTTGAGTTCGACGATCTTGAAATCCCGCCCCGCCTTGAACTCCCCGACATCCGAATAGCGCACGTCAAACCGCCCGAAGTAAAACCCGTCAAATGCCCTGGCGACGTCATCGATCGCCCGTTCGAGCCCGGGCGTGATGAGATGCCCGCCATCCTTGAACAGCGTGCCCTGGCAGTGGTTGCCCGCCATCGCCAGGCGAAGTGTCTCCCCCTTGGCCAGAACGCGATCACCCTCGGCGCCAAGCCGCGCAAGGAATCGCGCCGCCTGCATGCGATAACGCGGATGCCGCCAGATGAGCCGCTCGACTGTTCGAATGCCGTCACCGACCAGGAATGAAAAGTGCTTGTCTGTGATCGAAAAAATTCGGCCGCTCGCCGCACCCGGCAGGCGATAATAGAAGACGCCCGCCTCGTAGGGACCGGGGTGATAAACCTGCGCCTGAACCGGCGTGTGCATCGACTCCAGGCACGCCGCGGCGCGAGCCAAATCGTGCACCAGGCGAACACTCGTCCCGCGCTCACCGCTGTCAGGCTTCAAAATGAGCGGAAATGCCCAGCCGCGTTCGCTCATCACGCGCTCAAGAAAACGAACGCGATCGGCCGTATCGCCCTGCGGAATTCTCTCAAACGGCAGCACCCGATCGGCCGGAAGGTTCGCGAGTATGTCGCTCTTCGACTCTCCAACGATTCCGCCGCCGCCCGCAATGCCCGGATTCGCTGCGCTCGGCGAAGTCAAACTGCGATGCCGAATCGCCAGCCAGGCAATCCACGGATAGAGCGGGATGTAAAAGAACCACGTCGGCCAGAATTCCCACCGCCAGATCATCGACACCTTCGCGACGAGCCGCGCACGGCCGATTTCAGTCAGGACCAGCGTACCGGCACGAATGCACACAAACAGCAGCACAACGCCGACCAGCACGGCGATCCAGCCGCTGCCGAAGAACGCCAGCGCCGGTCGAACGAACGTCGGCCCCAGCAGTGCCGTGAGTATGACCAGGAGCGGCGTCCACAACGCGACAGCGAGAAACGTCCACAGCATGAACGCGAACGGCCGCGAGCCGACCATGCCCGCGGCGATGTACACCGGCACGCGCGTCCCCGGCATGAACCGGCTGGCCAGCACCGCCCGGGCGCCGCGACGGTCGAACCAGTGGCCCCACGCGTCGATTCGGTTGCGCGGCAGCCGCCTTCCAACCCATTTCCACGCGAGAACGCGCCGGCCCATCACGCGGCCGATGAGCCAGAGGCCCAGATCGCCGAGATAGATGCCGATGAAGCAGCCAAGCACGCCTACGAAGATGTCGAGCTGCTGATCGCGCACCAACAGGCCGGCGGCGATGCAGGTCAGATCCTCCGACGCGGTGGTCGATGCCGCCAGCGCCGCGGACTGAAGCCATGGCCCCACGGTTCGATCCATCTTGAGATCGACGGGCAGCACCGTGCGCTTCGCCGACGTCAGAAAAGGATCGTCGGTTCGACCGGCCGGATTGAACGCCTCCGCCGGCAGCTCGTCGGCTGCGTCGCGTTCGTTGACTCGCGCGAGGAACGGAACGATCTCGTCGGCCAGCTTCGCCGAGCCGTCGGGACTGAACAGCATGAAGTGAGACGCGTCGTAAACGACCAGTTCGCTGTGCGGCACGAGTCGATGATGTTCGCGCGCCAGCCAGACCGGCACGAGCGGATCGGATCGGCCGTGCAGGATCAGGAACGGCACGTCGATTTGCTTGATGATGTCGCGATAGGGCCGTTGATCGGAGTCGATGAAGTTGCGAATGAAGGCGTGTCTCCCGCCGCGAGAACCGAGCAGGCCGAAGTGTGGAATGAACTCCGGCAGAATGACAAGACCGGCATACCCGACGCGGTACTTGAGGTGTTCGAAATGATAATCGCCGCTGCCCTCGCCCTCCTGAAGCCCGATGCCGCCGTAGAACGTGAGCGATCGAACACGATCGGGCGCGAGGTCGAAGAGGTTGAGCGCCACGCCGGCGCCCATGGAGAAAGCGACAATGTTCGCATCCTGGATGTCGAGCGCGTCCATGAGCGCCAGAACATATCGGGCGTGCGCGCGGTTTCCGAAATCAGGAACGTACCGCTCCGATTCGCCGAAACCGGGCAGGTCCGGCGCGACGCATCGATGATTCGAAGACAGTCGCTCGGCGAGAAACCTGAAGTCGTCGGCCGATCCGGGACTGCCGTGCAGCAGGATGACCGGCGCCCCGTGCCCGCGATCGGAATACCCGATTCGAACCGTCTCACCCGCAATCTCGCCTTCGGCTCGCTGCTGCGAAATGCGGATTTCCTGTCGCCCGTTCGCGCTATGACGGCCATCGCCCGACACGCATTGCACGACGTTCGACGCCGCGATCAGGAGCAGATACAGCGCCCAGCGGCGGCCCTTCGTGAGTATGGAGCGGATCGCTGACATGCAAAGGACGCGGCGGCGACTCCTCACTCTCAATCAGACTTGCGTTCCAATTCCAGCGTCACGCTGTCGGCGGGAAGATTCGGCTGGCCGGGGCGATAGGTCAGCGTCACGCGGTCACTTTCGACGTCGATCGTCGTCATGCTCACCGTCCATGCCTCCGACCGGCTCATGCAGACGCTGAGATGCGGTCGATCGGGCCAGACGTGACGGTGAAAACGGTCCTGCGTCTCAAGCAGGTCCGCCCCCCGCGTGTGCTTCATCATCTCATCAAACAGTTCGCGTCGGGGCGGCTCAACGAGTCGATCGCCGAGGCCGCTGGATGCAAACATGCACGGGATACTGGTCGTTCGATCATCTTCTCGTCTGATTGTCAAGCCATCGCTCACGATCTCGAGAACGCGCTCGTCGTCGGCGATCACCAGTCGAAACGGCGGGTAGCGATCAGGGCCGATCTTCATCGCAGCCTCACCGGCATCGCTCGCAGTCGAATGAGAGAGAAGCGCC
>CALLKH010000271.1 GCA_938008425.1 uncultured Planctomycetaceae bacterium
ACGCGAATCTCATCGCTGCTCGTCAAGCAGATGTCGCCGAAGTGTCAGGCCGTCGTGGGGATCATCCTTCCCTGGGGTGAGTATTACGCCAAGGACGCACGCACCATTCCGCCGACGCTCTACGCCGAAATGGCCGTCCAAAGCGGCATCAATTTCGACGCGTTCGGCGTGGAACTTCGATTCGGCACCGGCGAGCCCGGCGGCACCGCCCGCGACCTCCTACAAACCTCCGCGATGCTCGACCGATTCGGTGCCTTCGGCAAACCGCTTCACGTCACGCTGGCTGGCGTTCCGTCCAGCGGCAGTTCGCCTTCCGACGGCGAGTGGCGTGGCCCCTGGTCTCCCTCGCTTCAGGGCGAGTGGATGCACGAGGTGTATCGCATCGCGCTTTCCAAGCCATTCGTCGAGACGATCACCTGCGCCCGGCTGGCCGATGGTGTCGATACGACCGGCCTCATCGACCGCAACGGCAAACCCAAGCCCGCCTTCGAAGAGATTCAATGCCTTCGCCGTGAAATCGAAGGCGCCTGATCTCGGACCTACTGACTTCCCCTCAACGTCCAAATTGTAAGCTTGATCGAATGGGGCAGCGCGATCGCGCCGATTCTCTGCGCGCGAGTCTCACGGCGCGAAGGCGAACAGGTGTGACGGTTTGGGGGCAGCCATGGTCGAGACACTTCAGGGCTTTCAGGCGGACCGGTTATCGACAGTTCTCTGGACCACCCTCGCCGGCTGGCTCGTTTGGCCGCTCATCTGTGGCGTAATCGGCGCCAGCAAGGGAACAACGATGAAGAGCGCCCTTCATGGGCTCTGCTGGGGTCCGATAGGCCTGATTGTCGTGATGATGGCGAAGAAGAAGTACGCCTGTCCGACCTGCGGATGTAAGTCGCTCGATCGGGAACTCCAGCTCAGGATATCCAGCCCGTCTGAGACGCCCGACGTTCTGTTTTCAGACCACGTGCAAACCGGCCGAACCGGCTCCAGCCAAGGTCCACCGCTGGCATCGCCGGCCGACCGCTCACGATCGCCCGAGCCCGCGACTCAAATGGCCAGGGAGCCCCGGCGATCCGACGTTTCAGCCACCGATCCGCGCGACGCATTGGCGCAGGCGTGTGCCGGCTACAACGAGGCCGAGGCGGCGAGACTGCTTGCATGGGTTAATGATCAGGCCGCGGCCATCGCAGGTGAAATCGACAAGTCCCAGCCCGCATCCTCTCCGGTCACGACACGCGCGCAGAGCGGCGCTCCCTCATCATCCAGTATGGCTGACTGACTCTTCGGTGTGTCACTTCGGGCGCCGGGAACAGCGCCCGCCTCGTCCCTGGCGTTCACCCGGTTGAAGACGATCTGAAGAATGTCCCGTTCCAGCTTCGCATCGCGCGGCATCTCGGTCCACGACTCCGACTGTTCACCGCTGACGCCCGCGTCGCGTTGAATCGGCGTCTGATTGGGCACATCGGAAAACTCTCGATGTTGCTGAAACGCACGCTGGTCGGCAGTGTCCATTCGTTGGACGCGCACTTCGCAGATCGCGAAGCAGCCGTCGCCGCTTGGGGTGATGATGAGCGTGGCCTTGCGGCGCATGCGGTTGTTGTGATTGACCGCGGCGTCCCGAATGCGTTCGGTTCCGCCGCGCTGGCTGTACTCGACCATGGGGGTGTCGATTCGACCCTCGGTCCGCGAGGTGGCGACCGTCGGAAAATACTGGCGAAGCGCCGCGACGCCCGCATCGAACGCCGCATCGGGCGGCGTGTTCGGAAGGTTGATGCGATTCCATCGCGACGTTGGCGTTCGCGACCCGCCCTCGCTGTTCAGATCCGAGCAGCCGGAAGGGGCCAGGAGAAATCCGATCACCAGGCCCGCGCCCATCCACACGCGCTTCATCGCGTCTCTCCTTCGGTCTCTTCGAGCCGTCCCATCCGCCCGACGGCCACGATGGATCGTTTCGGCGCATAAGGAACTTACTCAGTTCCGAGACTAATCCTACCCCGGGACCGCGTCAACGAATTGAGAATTGTGGTACACTTCCGACCCAATGGGTGCGAGGCGAAGTCGATATCTCGACCTTATCTCAGGACGACGCGGCGGTTTCGCACGCCGTGCCGCGCGCTTCGCGCTTGCCGTGCTTTCATTTCCGTACGGCTGGATCATCCGAATTCGGAATCTCTATTACACCCACGTTTCTGCCAGCCGTCGCCGCGCAGGTTGCCCCGTGCTTTCCATCGGCAACATCACCGTCGGCGGCACCGGCAAGACGCCGATGGCCGCCCGCATCGCGCGAATGCTGATCGAGCGCAACCGAACCGTGGCCATCCTCTCGCGCGGCTACAAGGGTCGCGCCGCCCAGGCGGTCGATTCGAATCCCGAGCAGCCCGCGCCGCCCTGGCGGCTCGAGAGCGATGAGGCCCTCGTGCTTCAGCGGCGCTGCCCCGAGGCGACGATCGTCATCGACGCCGATCGCGTCGCCGGCGCCAGCGCCGCCATCGCCGCCGGCGCAGATGTTCTCGTCCTCGACGACGGCTTCCAGCACCGCCGACTCCATCGCGACCTCGAACTCGTGCTCGTCGATGCCACCCAGCCATTCGGGCACGGGTGGATGCTGCCGCGCGGCCTGCTTCGCGAACCGCCAACCTCGCTTCGCCGCGCCGATCTGATCATCCTGACCCGAAGTGATCAGATCGACCATTCCGACCGGATGTTCCTGCTCGCGCTGCTTCGCCGATTCTCACGGAATAAGCCGGTCGTGCAGGCGGTGCATCGCGTCACCGGTTTTCAGGATGTGAACGGCCGTCTGGTGCCGGGGCAGGACCCGGGCGCGGTTCAGGCCGTCATCTTTGCCGGCGTCGCCAATTTCGAGGGCTTTCGCCAGAGTGTTGAGCGCCTCGGCGTTCACGTCATGGCCGCCTACGAGTATCCCGACCACCACCACTATTCCGACGACGAAATCGTCGCCCTCAGCGATGTCGCCGTGACGCTGGAGGCCAATGCGGTCGTCACCACTGAGAAAGACGCCGTCAAACTCGTCGGCCGCTGGCCCGACAAGGCCTGCCGACTGCTCGTTCTGAACCTGGACATCGAATTCATCGACGATGGTGATAAAATCGTCGGCAACGCCATCGACCAGATGCTCGCTTGGAAGCCGACACCCGCTCCCGGCGCAGAGGTGACGACATCATGAGCCGCCCCTACAAACCCGTCGATCTCTCGCGCATCAAGACCTATTCCATTCACGCACGCGCCCACAAGTTCGACGCCGACGCCATGGCCGGCCTGCCTCCCAAGGGCGCGGGCTTTCGCGACTGGCTCGACAGCCTGCCGCCGTACCTCGGCGTGAACGAACTTCGCGCCGTGGTCGATGCCATCGTGGCCGCGCGGCGGGCGGATCGCCCGGTGGTCTTCGCGCTCGGCGCCCATGTGGTCAAGGTCGGATGCTCGCCGATCATCTGCGATCTCATCGATCGCGGCATCGTCACCGCCCTCGCGATGAACGGCGCGACCGCCATCCACGACGTCGAGGTCGCCACCATCGGCCAGACCAGCGAGGAAGTGGGCGACACCATCCTCGACGGCAGCTTCGGCATGGTCGAGGAAACGCCCAGAGTCTTCGCAGATGCCCTCGGTGATTCTGGCGTACACGCGCTCGGGCTGGGCCACGTGCTGGGTCGTCATCTTGAAAAGATCAAGGCCCCGAACGCGTCGCGCAGCCTGCTGGCCGCGGCCCATCGCAGGGGCATCCCGGCGTCGGTCCATGTCGCCATGGGAACCGACACAATTCACATGCACTCCATCGTCGCCGAGGGCGAACTGCCCCGGCTCAGCACGACCGATTTTCGCCTGATTTGCGACGTGCTCTGCGATTGCGCCCCCGCGAAGCCGGGTGAGGCCGCGGGCGTCTGGTGCAACATCGGTTCCGCGGTCATACTGCCCGAAGTGTTCCTCAAGGCGATCGCCGTCGCCCGGAATCTGGGAGCCGATCTCGATTCGATCTCGACCGCCAATTTCGACATGATTCGACACTACAGGCCGAGTCAGAACGTGGTCGGCCGGCCGGTCAAGCCCGGTCGCGGCCATCACGTCACCGGCCACCACGAGATCATGCTCCCCATGTTGCGACAGGCGCTGATCGAGATATTGTAATTCAGTCGCGTCCGGCCTCGGTTTCGTCGGCCCGTCGCGTGAGCAGAGCCTTGCGATTCGCCGCACCGTGCGCCGAGTCGGAGTCGGTATGACGCATTTTGATCGTCATCGACCATTGAACAGTCATTCGGCCTCGATGGTGAGGCCCGTTC
>CALLKH010000272.1 GCA_938008425.1 uncultured Planctomycetaceae bacterium
GATCGCCTGCAACAGCACCGACAACTCCAACACCCCGCGTCTATGCGGAATCGGCGGCACGAGCTACCGCGACGCCGGCGTATCCCTGGCGGTCACGACGGACCAGACGCTTCGTATTCGCGTTGCCAGGTCCATGACCGGGGGTGGAGGCGATGACTTCTTCTTGACACTCTCCTACGTGGGCCTGCCCCGGATGGAGGATCGCAACGTCCTGGTTTCTTCGATCCAGCCCGGCACGCTGCTGCCCAGCATCGTGCTGCTCAGCCGGCTGGACGGGGCGTCGAACGAGATTGTCGCGGGCCCTCCGCTCACCGATCCCCGCGATCTTCCTCCGAGCGCGCCGGTCTATCCATTTCACGACGAGGTCATCCTGCCGGTCGTGGACAACGGCGATCTCGATGTGCTGGAAATCTCGACGGCCGGACTCGATCCCGAGTCCAGCGAGGAGTACCCGCTGCCGAACAACCTGGTGGCGGTCGTGGACCAGGATGGACAGTTTTCCACGTTCGACGATCCCGCGGACCTCTTCCGGGATCCGGCATTGCTCGAGAATCCGTCGCTCTTTGGCAAACCATTCCTCGCATCAACGGGCGAACTGCAGAATGCCGACCCGCTCGTCGCCGTGCACTCACTGGGATTCTCGATCGCCCTGTTCGGCGGCGATCCGGGCCAGGGGCTTCAATTTTCGCTGGCGGGCCTGGTGGGCAACATTGTGAGCGCGGCCATGCCGATGGTCGAAGTGCAGGGTGGTGCGCAATCTCTCGATGACAATTATCCGCTTGTTCTGCTCGACCGTGGCGGCGGCGGCTTCTCCCCCGGCCTGGTTGGCGTTGACTTTGACGCAATGACCATCGGCCGGTTTGACGCCGGCGACTGGACCTTCGAACCCAATGCCATGGCGGCGGTTCCGGGCGCGTCCGACTCGTTCTACATCGTGGGCGGTCCGGGCGCGAATCGCGGCGCCAACGTCGCCCAGGTGGTCAGGTTCGGCTTCGACGGTGTGACGGAGGTCATCTCGGCGGGCGGCGATCTGGCGAACCCGACGGACATTGCCATCGAGGCCGATGGCAATCTGCTTGTCGCTGATCCCGAGGCGTTCGACGGTCGCGGCGCCGTGATCCGTATCTACCTCGGCAACGAAGCCGCGGATGATAACGATCCGAATTCCGACCCGCCCTCCGGCAGCAGTCCCGCCGTCGACCAGTTCGTCGTGGCCCGTAGAGACAGCGCTGCGCTCGGGGATCCGTTTCTCAGGCCGGTCGGGATCAGTGTCATTCGTTGCGACACACTCGACTACCAGGTTCCGCCGTCACCCGACCTTGTAGACGTGAACCCCGGCGACGGTCTTGTCGCGACGAGTTCGGGCGCACCGTCGCTGCGAGCGGCCATCATGGAGGGTAACGCATCGCCCTGCGGCACCGGCGTGATCATTCGGCTTCAGGATTCTGAATACAACCTCGAACTGGCCGGTACCGGCGAGGACGCGTCGCTTTCGGGCGACCTCGATATCACCGGCTACGTTCGAATCCAGGGTGTCGGAATGAACCAGACGACGGTTTCGGCTCAACAACTGGACCGCGCCTTCGAGGTTCATCCCGGCGCCACGCTCGTTCTGAGCGATCTTCGCATTGTTAACGGAACGGGCGACGGCGCGGGCATCCGCAACCGCGGCAACCTGGCGCTGCTGCGCGTGCGCGTCACCGGAAACGCCGGCGCAGGCGGTGCTGGCGGAATTCGCAGCGAAGGCACGCTGCTCGCGGTCGACTGCGAATTCGACAACAACACGTCGACGTCAAATGGCGGCGCGTTTGGCAGTTTCGGATCGGGAGCGTCAGCGGAGCTGATTCGCTGTCTCCTGCGCGACAACTCGACGAACCTGAACGGCGGCGCCGCATCAGTCGGCAGCCAGGCGGTCCTCAGGATGGAAAACTGCACGCTGAGCGGCAACCGCGCGGCGTTCAACGGCGGCGGCATCCACGGGAACAACGGAACGATCGAGCTCAACCATTGCACGGTTTGATTCAACATGGCGGACAACGACATGAATGGCTCGGGCGAGGGCGGGGGACTCGCTGAGTTCGGTGGAACGATCTCCATCTCCAATTCAATCGTTGCCTTCAATACCCGCAATGGAAACCTTCGTTCCGACATCGTCGGAACGATCACCTCCGGGGGATACAACAACGTCCGGCAGGTGCAGCCCGGTGTCATCGTCGGTGACACGACCGGCAACATCACGGGAACCGGGGCCGCGATGCTAACCCTCGCCCCCAATGGTGGCGTGACGATGACACATGCACTTTTCCCCGGGAGCATCGGGATCGACGCCGCGGATCCCGACACGTGCATCCGCTTTGATCAGCGCCACAAGTTCCGTCCCTACGACGGAGATCAGAACGGAGTTGAGCGTTGTGACATGGGCGCCTACGAATTTCGCGGACGCAGGGGCGACGTCAACTGCGACGGCCTCATCGACGGTCGCGACATCCAGGCCTTTGTCATGGCAATGCTCGATCCCGCACTCTACTCGGGTACATTTCCCGGTTGCGAGATTACGAATGCCGATGTCAACGAGGACGGCGCGGTTGAGCCCGCGGATGTGGCGGCGTTCGTTCCGCTCCTGACGGGTGGTTGATGGTTGATTGACAATCAGATTGCGTGGATCCGCGGGCAACCGCCCAGGAATGCCCGCAACGATCCGGGGCGGCGGCCCCGTCCGCGGAGATTGTCCGCATTGAATCCCGAAGGGCATGGACCTTCGAAGAAGCCGGCCCCGGTGTGAATGCCGGTGTCAAGATGGGAACACCCGACGCGGCGGGGTGTCACAACGCGCCACGCTTCGGCTTTACTCCCTTCGTTCCATGTTCGCCGTCCCAATCGCTTCGCGCAACCGGTCATGCATCTCGGAGGCCTCCAACTGGGCGCCCACCTCCACCCACTTCGCCATCGTGAACTTCCGGAACCACGTCCGCTGGTGTTTCGCCAGCCGGCGGGTGTGGATCTTGATCCGCTCGATCGCCTCATCCAGCGTCCACTCGCCGTCGAGGTGTCGAATGATCTCGGCGTAGCCGACCGCCTGCCGGGCCTGCTCGCTCATGCCGCGCGGGTCGCGGTGGAGCCGGGTGACCTCCTCCACCAGCCCCTGGTCCACCATCTGCCTCACGCGCTGGTTGATCCGGCGCGAGGCGTCCTCCTTCTCGCGGCGCAGCCCGACGACGATCGAGGGATACCTCAGCTCGCCCGCCGCCCACTGCACCTGCTGCTCCGACAACCGCCGGCCGGTGAGCTGGTGAACCTCGATCGCCCGCTCGATGCGCTTGTAGTCGTTCGGATGAATGCGCTCGGCGGCCGCCGGGTCGATCGCCGCCAATTCGGCGTGAAGGGATGCCACGCCGTCGGCATCCGCCCGGGCGCGAAGTTCGGTTCTCAGCGCCGCGTCGGCCGACGGGCCGTCGAACAGGCCGAACATGAGCGACATGAGGTAGAGGGGGGTTCCGCCGACGATCAGCGGCGTCTTCTTCCGCGAGAAGATGTCGCGGATCGTGGTGTCCGCCATCTCGGTACATTTCGACGCGCTGAACGACTCCCACGGCTCCAGCACATCGACGAGATGGTGCCGCACGCGGGAGAGTTCGTCGGGCGTCGGCTTGGCGGTTCCGATGTCCATGCGGCGATAGACCTGCATGGAGTCGATGCTGACGATCTCGGCATCGAGCGACGGGGCGAGCGTCATCGCGGCCGAGCTCTTCCCGCTGGCCGTCACGCCGAGCAGGAGAATGAGGGGTTGATCGTTATCACTCATACGCGGCGGGGGTTCCTGACGGCCGCCCGGCGAGGTGTCGGGCGGTGATGGAGTCTGAAGTTTGGAATCGTGCACGACCGTTGCATCGGGCCGATCGTCGATCGTCTGCCGAGTCAGCGAATTCCCGGCGTGTTGCGTGTAACCGCATTGTAACGACGGCCACCCAAGGCTGCGGCTTCGGATGAGGGACGCGTGCGTCGTGGATTTCACCGCAGATTCCGCGAGTCGAGGGGTCGTCGCCTCGTCAAAATCTCCTTGCCGCGCAAGCCAATGTATCTTAGAGGGTTACGATCGAAGGTGATCGGACGCACATCCATCGATTTTGTATTCTATCTTGGATCACGCCTCGCTTCTGGAGCGTGGCGCGGCGTTACGCGAGCCGCTTTGACATTTATCGGGCACCTGATGTTCAATTTTGTCTATAATGGGCGGGAACCAAACCCCATCGCACGACGTTTAAGACATATAGCATGAGGGGGCGCGCCGCGATCGGCGCTTCTGTCTTCAAAACCTGGTCAGCGTATGACACGGCGGCATCGGCGTCGCCGAGAACGATTTACGAACGAAGAGTTCGACTGTTTCACAACACAAAGGAGAGTTCACGATGCGACGATTCATGACTGCTTTGGCCCTGGCGGCCGCATGTACCCTGGGCGTCTCGACGGCGTTCGCCGGCGGGCCCGGTTGCTCCGGCTCCGAGAAGACCGCGAAGACCGCGGATGCGGGCAAGTCCTGCTCCAAGTCGGCCTCGAGCTGCTGCTCGACCTCCGAATTTCCCACGATGGTCCGCATGGTCGGCGACAAGGCTGTCGGATGCCCGATGACCGCCGAGAAGATGGCCAAGGACGGGAACACGAAGGTCGTGTTCGCGGTGGCCGGCGACAAGTTTGACACCGAGCCCGCGGCCTGGGATGCCCTGGCCAACGCCTCGGAGCGCTACGTCAAGATGTACACCGCCGTCTCCTGCGTCGTCGACGGCAAGACCTATTTCGTCTGCGACGACTCCGGCAAGTGCTGCAGCAGCACGAAGACCGCAAGTGCGAGCGGTTGCAGCAAGGGCGAGGCGAAGACCGTCAGCGCCGGCGGCTGCGACAAGTCGAAGTCCGACGTCAAGGTCGTGAAGGCCGACGACAAGGCTGAAGCCAAGAGCTGCACCAAGGGCGAGACGAAGACCGTCAGCGCCGGCGGCTGCGACAAGTCCAAGGCTGATGCCAAGCTCGCGAAGGCCGATGCCAAGGGCTGCTGTGCTTCAAAGGCGAAGGCCGCGATGGCCAAGGCGGACGGCTGCTGCGAGTCGAAGGGCGAGAAGTTCGCCGTGATCGACTCGAAGGCCTGCGCCGAGCTGTGCAAGAACGCCAAGGACGTCAAGTACGTTCTGGCCGGCCGCGAGTACAAGAGCTTCGATGAGGCCAACAAGGCTCGCACCGAGCTCGTCGCCGCTGTCAAGGCCGTCAAGATGAAGTATCTGGTCGAAGGCAAGGAAGTGGACTGCTCCAGCAAGATCTGCCCGAGCGCCAAGGAAGCCGGCAAGGTCAAGTATGTGGTCGGCGAGAAGGAACTGGGCTGCGAGCTGATGGCCCGCGTTGAACTCGCCAAGGCGCAGTATGACGCCGCCAAGCAGACCGTC
>CALLKH010000273.1 GCA_938008425.1 uncultured Planctomycetaceae bacterium
CCTCGATGTGCTCGTCATGGTCAACGAGCCCACCTTCACCGGCTGCCTGATCGAGGCACGCGTGGTCGGCCTGTTTCGAATGAAGGACCGTGGGGCGAACGATTTCAAGGTGCTCGGCGTTCCCAACACCGATCCGCTCTTCGCCGAGTTTCGCGACCTCAAGGATGTTCCGCCGCACTTTCTCCGGGAAGTGGAGCACTTCTTCGCGGTGTATAAGCAATCGGAGGGAGCGACGACCGAGCCTCTCGGCTGGGCGCCCACCGCCGATGCGATCGCCGAGGTTGATCGGGCGGTGGCTCGTCACCGTGCGCGAGCCTGACGCGGGCCGGCGTGAATGAGCCCCTCAAATGGTCTGCGAAGCGGGGTCCGGCCCTGTTAATTTCTGATGAAGATTGTTTCAGTCCGATTCGCAGTCCTATCGATCGGCCGTCGTCACGACATATCCGCAGAGAAAGTCGCAGGCGCGACGCCGTGTGTTTCCTCTTGATGCGACAAGACTTCTGTTCGATGCCGAACTCCTCCGCGGCTGTGAGTTTCGATCATTCGAGCTGTATTGGGGTCGTGGTTTGCGTTCGTCGGCGCCTGGCCTTCCGGCTTGTCCGTGTGAGGTCGAGGGGTAGAATGCGAACCAGATTGAATGCGAATGATTTGTACCCGGCGTCCCGTATCCGGTTGGCGGGGTTGAGAAGAGCCGGCTGAGCTTCAGAATGCTCATCAATGTCCCGGTCGGGTCGCGGAATCGCGTTCAGTCCAGAGTCCGGTCAGCGATTGGAGCGAGCCTGTGTTTAGTATTATCCCCAGAGATACGGCCTTCTTCGAACTCTTCGATCAGTCGGCGTTGACGCTGACGGCGACGGTGCAGGCCTATCACGACATGATCCACGACATGGCCAACTACCCGCGTCGCCTGGAGCGGATTCGACAGTTGGAACATGAAGGCGACGACAACGTGCGCCGAACGCTGGAGAAGCTGGATCGAACCTTCATCACGCCCTTCGATCGCGACGACATTTACCGGCTAACGAAGCGAATTGATGACGTGATCGATTCCGTCGATGCGGCCGCCAAGCGGTTTCAATACTATCGGATCACGAAGGCGTCGGACTGGCTGGTCAAGCAGGGCGACGTCCTCCTACGGGCGGGTCAGGCGGTCGCGCGGGCCGTTCCGAAACTCAGGAACATGAAGAAGGCCGCGGAGATCAAGGGCGTGCTCCTCGATGTGCATGCCCTGGAGAAGGAAGCGGACGATTATCATCACGAGGCC
Organism: uncultured Planctomycetaceae bacterium; assembly: GCA_938008425.1. GTDB lineage: Bacteria > Planctomycetota > Phycisphaerae > UBA1845 > UTPLA1 > JADJRI01. The sequence continues at coordinate 1,265 of CALLKH010000273.1, forward strand.
ATCGCCCATCTTTACGACACTTCGCCGGACTTCGCGGCGGTCATGAAATGGAAAGAGATCTACGACCTGACTGAAAAGGCCGTCGATCGATGTGAGGATATCGCCAACGTCATGCATGCCATCGTCCTCAAGAGCACCTGATCCGCTGATTCCGCTCCATGACCACCTACATCATCATCATCATCGCCGTCGCTCTGTTCTTCGACTTCGCCAACGGCTTTAACGACGCCGCCAACTCCGTGGCGACCGTCGTCGCCACACGGGTGTTGTCGCCGAGAATGGCTGTCATCTGGGCGGCGTTCTTCAATTTCATCGCGGCGTTTCTGTTTGACACCAAGGTCGCGGCGACCATCGGCAAGGGACTGGTGGATCCGGGCATCGTCGATGCCCATTTGATTCTCGCGACACTGCTCGCCGCCATCTCGTGGACGGTGCTTTGCACCCAGATGGGGCTGCCCATCAGCGTTTCGCACGCACTGATCGGCTCGCTCGCCGGAGCGTCGATCATGAAGGGCGGGCTCAGCGCCCTGATGTGGTCGAAGATCGGGACGATTGCCATCTTCATCATCCTCTCGCCGATCATCGGCCTGATCATCGCCTACGTCCTCATGGTCGCCTCGCTCTGGCTCGCGCGTAATCGGACGCCCTTCGGCGTTGACCGCGTGTTCCGCTTTCTTCAGCTGCTTTCCGCCGCGGCGTATTCGTTGAGTCACGGCCTGAATGACGCCCAAAAGACCATGGGCATCATCATGCTTCTCTTGTTCAGCACCGAGTCGATGGCCCATCACGCGACCGGCGCCTCCGGAGAGCCGGCCACGTGGATTATTCTCTCCTGCCACGCGGCCATCGCACTGGGGACCTATCTGGGCGGTTGGAAGGTCGTGCAGACCCTCGGACATCGCGTCACCAAGCTGGCGCCGATTCACGGCTTCTGCGCGGAGACGGGCGGCGGCGTCACGGTCATCGGCCTCTCCATGCTCGGCATTCCCGTCAGCACCACGCACACCATCACCGGTTCGATCTTCGGCGTCGGTCTCACGCGGCCGCTCTCGGCGATACGCTGGAGCGTCGGCATCGACATTCTGACCGCCTGGGTGCTCACGCTGCCGGTCTCGGCCGCGGTCGCGGCGATCGTGTACTTCCTCGTCAGCTGGATCGCGTCGCTGATCGGCGCGTGATACGGTCCCTGCCTTTCGCAATCAGATTGACTCAGTTGAAACCGGATCGAATCCGGTCGCGACGGGATGGACCTCCAGCGTGGTGACTCTGCCTCCACCGCAGGAGAGCCTCTTTTTTCAGCCGCCGCCCGACACGGCGACGGTGAACGCGAGACCGGCGTAACGCACAGGGTATCACCTTGACGGCATCTGTTGCGGAATCCCAATGGCTGCCGATCGGCGTCAAAGGCGCACGTGGATAGGAATGCCACATAACTGGCACCCTGCCCCTGGCGGAGCCGGGTGAAACGATGATCCGCCGCTCCTTTCTCCAATCGATCGCCGGTGCCAACGCGATCACGCTGTGAGTCTTTCGCGCAAAATCGGTCGTTAAAGAGAATTAATCCTGTCAGAATTGCCGCTGAAAACAGCGGTTTTTTGACCATCGACTAACCATGCCGGCGCGGGGCTGTCTAATGGCTCGTGCGACGCAGGATGGCGTCGCGAAGGACAAGCGAGTTTCGGAATCTGCTATGAAAGGAGAGACTCCGATGAAAAAGGCATTCGCGATGATGATTGTGTT
>CALLKH010000274.1 GCA_938008425.1 uncultured Planctomycetaceae bacterium
GCGGGCGGTTCAAGTTGATCCAGGTCTACACGATCGCGCGGCGAACGACCGAGTCGTATGCCACGCCACTGACGCATGCGGAACTGGATCGCATCGCGGACCAGATTCGCGCCGGGACGAACGTCGAAATCGAAGCGTATTACGGCGTCGAGTAAGACGCGCGCGGCCCTGCAACTCCGGGGGCGGTCTCATGCGAGAGCCGGGCTTGTGGCATCCGAACGCCGCGTCGGTTTCGCGGCAAAGAGCATCAGCCCGAATATCAAGATCGCCAGGAAGAAGGCGATGCGGATGTTGAATTCCATGGGCGGCAGCGCCGTCGCGTCTTCGGGAAGATCCAGCCATAGGCGGAAGAACTCGAACCTCTCGGCGGCCACGCCGACACCGTTATTCGCCAGGTGCACGATCATCGCCAGGAAGATTGAACCGGATCGCAGGCAGACGATCGCAAGCACGATGCCCATCAAGGTCACGATCGGAATCTTTTCGAGCTGGTAGTGAAAGAGCCCGAAGATCACCCCCACCACGAGGATGGTCTTGAACTGCGAGATGCGATCCTTGAGGCCCGCCATCAAGAATCCGCGAAACAGCAGTTCCTCACAGATGGCGGGCGTAAGGGCCAGCGCCACGATCATGACATACCACGGCGCGCCCTCCACCAGTTGTCCCATCTGATTCTGCATCGTTCGAAGCGCGTCCGAAGCCGGGAAGAAATAAAACTGCACGCTCTGAAGAAAGAGCGTCACCGGCGCGATCGACGCCACGAGCAGCATCGTGCCGAGCAGATGCGCGGGCCGCGGAACGCGCAGCGAGAATGTCTCCGCGAAATCCGTCTTCGTGTACCACGTCAGAAACAAGACCGGCGCCGCGAAGAACAGCACCTGCGAGGCGACGATCATCGACAGATTCCGCGTGGAACCGGCCGACAGATCGACGAGGCCCGACTGTGCATAGAAATAAAGCGGAAACAGCGTGGCAACCGTGAGCAGCGAAAACGCCGCCGAGGGCCTCTGCTGCGGCCGCATGAATCGGCGCAGGATGAGCGTCTTGTACGAGCCGACATCGCTGAACAGCACCGACTCGTTGCCATAGATTCGATTCGCGACGACCACGGCCGCCGCGGCGTAGAAGCAGGTCGATCCGAGGCAGAGCGAGATGGCTGACAAATCGTAGTTGCCGAGAAAGAGTTCCCGCATGAGCACGACGATGTTTGCCACGGGGATGACGAGCATCGGCCCTTCGAGTTTCACCGTCGGCATGTACGACACGATCATGGCCGGCACGATCGCGGACATCATCACCGGCATCATGTAGTTTTGCGCTTCCTTGAACGTCCGCGCGAAGCTGCACGCGGCGAGCATCACCGCGCTGAAGAGCACGGCGAAGGGAATCATCGAGACGAGCACGATCGGCGCGGCGGAGGCGATGAAGCCGACCGACTTCTCCGACTCTCGCTCGATTTCCCGCCGGCGCTGGAGATTGTCCCGCTGCGCGGCCGCCATGCCCGATTCATCGGCCGCGCGGCTGAAGATCTCGGCCTCGACGCCAAGTTCGACCGAGGCCGGTTCCATTCGATTGCCCGAGAACAGCTTGTCCAGCCCGCTGAAGTGAATCACCGCGGTCATCGACGCCAGGTTGAGCGTCGTCGTCACCATGGCGATCGTCATGATCACGCCGAATTTCCCCGCCACGATCTGCCCCACCGGAACGGGCGACACCGCCAGCGTCTCCAGCGTGCCGCGCTCGCGCTCGCCGGCGGTGAGATCGATCGCCGGGTACATCGCGCCGGTGACGGTCATCGTCACCAGCAAAAATGGCACGATCATCGCCAGCGCCTTGGCGAACTGCCGATCGGGGCTCGTCGTCGAAATCGTGTTGGCGATCATCGGCGAGAGCAGGTCTTCGCTGCCGGAGATGTCGCGTACACGCGCCCGGACGATGCGGTCCATCTCGTTGCTGAGCACGTACGCCAACTGCCGGTGCATGACTTCCGATAGCGGGCTGGTGTCGTTGTAGAGAATCTGAACCACCCGGTTGCGGCCGTCGGAGGGACGTTTCGGATCGGGCGGCGGCTCGATGATCACCGCGGCGTGGTAGCGGCTGGTTGACACCTGGTCCCAGAGTTGGTCCTCGGGCACGACGTTGATCGTGATCTGTTCCGCGCGAAGCTGCGTGCGAAACGCCGACGTGGCGTCTTCGGCGCTGCGGCCGACTTTTTCAGCGGCGATCGACGCGGCCGTCTCCTCCGCCTCGCGAGCCGCCTCCTCGCGCAGGAAGACCTTCTCAAGCCAGGCCTTGTGCGCTTCATCCGGCACCGCGACGAAATACTGTTCCTTCTCCTGACGACCCGCCTCGCTCTTGAGGGCCTCGACGAGCACCACCATCAGGACGGGGTACAGAATGATCGGCACCAGCACCATCGCCATCAGCGTGCGGCGATCGCGCAGCGTTTCGATCAGTTCCTTGCGATAGACGGTCCAGACGCGTCGGTAGCGCTTCATGCCGCGCCTCCCGCTGAGCGTTCGGGCACGCCGGTGAGCACGTGCTCATCCTGGCCGCAGAGTTTCAGGAAGATTTCGCTGAGCCTGCGTTTGCCGGCCTGGGCCTGGAGCGTGGCCAGATCGCCGATGCCCACCAATTTTCCGTCGTGGATGAGGCCGTACTGGTCGCAGAGCGATTCGGCCTCGTCGAGATAATGGGTCGAAAGGATGACGGCCTTGCCCCGCGCGCCTTCGGCGCGAATGAAGTCGAGCACGACGCGATTGGTCAGCACATCGAGTCCGAGCGTCGGCTCGTCCATGACGAGGATCGGAGGGTCGCCCATCAGCGCCCGGGCGATGTTGGTTCGCTGCTTCTGGCCGGTGGAGAGGCCGCCGCAGCGCAGGTCGGCGAATTCCTTCATATCGAGCCAGTGGATGAGTTCATCGATGCGCCGGGTGATCGCACCGGCTTCCATGTCGATCAGTTCGCCGAAATAGCGAAGCAGTTCGCGCGGGGTGAGCCGCTGGTAGAGCCCGGTGCTGGCGGTGAGATAGCCGAGGCAGCGCTTGGCCTCTTCGCGCTGCTCGCGAACGTCGAATCCGTTGAGGCGGGCGACGCCGGACGTGGGGGTGAGCAGGCCGCTGAGCATTCGCAGGGTCGTCGTCTTGCCGGCGCCGTTGGGGCCGAGGAGGCCGTAGATTTTTCCGGCTTCGACGGAGAACGTGACGCCGTCGACGGCCCGTTTGTCCCCGCCCTCGGTGGTGGGGAAGATCTTGGTGAGTTCGCGTACATCGACGATTGGCTCGGTCATGCGGCGTCAGTGCTCCCTGCGGGTAATCTAAAGGGAATGGCGACGCACCGAAACGGGGCCCGCGACTGATTGGGGTCCCGGCCGATCAGACTCCCGCGCGCCATCCTCAATATTGACCGTTCATGGGACAATATGGATGATGGCGCGACGTTACTTTGAATTGGTCCACCGCGAAACAGACAAACATGACCCAGGCAGCCGACATCAAGACTTCCATCGCCGCTCACCTCCAGTCGCTTGGGCAGATGAGCGATCATGCCGACACCGTCGCGCGAATCGTCGATGCGATTCGGTCGTCGCTGGCCGCCGGCGGGAAGGTCATCACCTGCGGCAACGGCGGATCGGCCGCCGAGGCGCTGCACCTCTCCGAGGAAATGATCGGCCGCTTCAGCCGCGATCGCGCCCCACTTGCGGCGCTGAGCCTTTCGGCCGATCCGACTGCCATGACCTGCATCGCGAACGACTTCGGCTACGAGCAGGTCTTTGCAAGACAGGTCCGCGGGCTGGCCCGCGCGGGAGATGTGCTGGTCGCGCTGACGACGAGCGGCAAGAGCCCGAACATCCTTCGCGCGCTGGAGGCCGCCCGGGAACTGGGCGTGACAACCATCGGCCTGCTCGGCGCGCCGGGCAGCCCGGCTGAGACCCTGTGCGACATCGCCTTCACCCCCACCGCCGCCCACTCGGCACATGTTCAGGAGATGCACCTGATGGTGATTCACCTGATCCTGGAACAGCTTGATTCGGGCGTTTGAGCTCTTCCTAACCGCCTCTGCAGATCAAAGTATTTCTTCCAATCCGCTCGTGGCTTCGCTACGATCCCCGCCGGTGATTCATCGGTCGAGCCTGTCTTGACACGAATGAACGTCGACCGGGCCGGAGGACAATTCGAATCGCGTGAGCGGTTCGCCGGCCGGACGTTCACTGGGCCCGATGATTCCCGCGCGAGCGCGCGGCCGCCCTGGTCCGGGAGCCGTACATGGAAGTCATCGGCATCCTCTTCATGATCGCCCTGGTCGTCGGCGTTTTCACCGTCATCGGCCACGGGATCTGGGTGGCGGCGGCGTGGGTGCTTCGCGGCGGCAAGCGGCGCAGTGAGGTCAAAAACCTCGAGCCGAATCTCAACGACGATCGCGCCGCGACGGCGCGATACCTCTATCACCTGCAAACCCTGGGCCTCGTCGACGAAGCGGATCGATTGAAGATGATGGCCGCGCTGTCGGAGGAGGCGCGAAGCCGGTTCGACGGCGCGCGACGGGCGGCGCCGGCCGGGAGCGCCGAGAAGACGTCCGAAGATGCCATTGCCGCCTGGAAACGCAAGAAGCATGAGGTGGACGAACAGGCGCCGATCGCGCAACCCGAGCCGCCCCCGCATGAGTTCGTGCCGGAGGTCGTGGCTGACGACGAGGCCGAAGCCGGTGAATGGGAGGAGACCTGGAACGCGGAAGACGAGGCCGTTGATGCGCCGGCTGTCGGCCATCGCGCAGCGGATCGACCGTGGGCCCCGCCGCCGCCTGCTGCTCCCCCACCCCAGCAAGTTGCTCCCCCGCCCCCGCCGGCCGAGCCGAAGCGCCCCTTCGCGGCGGTGCTCGCCAGCTTCATGGCGGAGAAGAACATTCGCTGGGGCGAGATCATCGGCGGCCTGCTCATTGTCGGCAGCTCGACCGCGCTGGTCATCAGCCTCTGGTCGCAGATCGAGTCGATCCCGGTTCTGAAGTTCCTGATCTTCTGCGGCGTCACGGCGGCGCTTTCGGGCGCGGGGCTGTTCATCTTTCATCGCTGGAAGCTTCCCACGACGGGACATGCCCTGCTCGTCACGTCGACGCTGCTCGTGCCGCTGAATCTTCTCGCCTTCGCTGCGTTTTCAAAACAGGGCGAGCCGCCCGGCGGCGTCGTCATCGGCGCGGAAGTCGCCGCGATCGCCCTCTTCGGCTGGCTGACGCTGCTGGGCGGCCGCGTGATCATGCCGGGCATGCCGCGGCTCTTCGCTGCCGGCATCACGGCACTTTCTGCATCGACCCTGCTGATTCGCTACCTGTCGCCGGAGGACGGCGCGAAGCTGCTCGCGATCGGATCGATTCCCGTCGGGCTCTATCTCATCGTGATGGCCGTCTCGCTACGGCGGTGGTCGGGCGGAGAACCGGCCGAGGGTCGGACCCCGCGCCCCCTGCTGCTTCAACTCGGCGTGCAGACCTTCGCCTGCCTCGTGGCGTTTGGATTCCTCGTCTATCAGGCCGGCGCGATACAGAACACGCTTCGCGAGCTATCGCCGCTCTGCTGCGCCGTCGCGATTCCGGCGCTGGTCATTGGACTCTATCTGTGGCGGCGGTATCCGGGCGAGATCGCCACCGGAGATCGGATGATCGCCGGAACGATCGCGCAGGTCGCGGCGGCGGTGATGCTGGCGTGCGTGGTCATGTCTTGGCCGATGCCATCGCGGCTGGTTCCCGTCCTGCTCATCAACGCGCTGGCGATGGCGGGCCTCGCCCGGCTGTCGCGCCATCCGGCGTCGCATGTGGCGATGTCGGTCTGGCTGAGCGCGGCGTGGGTGTTTCTCGTTCACCTCGTCTTCGGACGCATCGAGTGGAACGGGAACGAATCCGAACCGTTGATCGCCGCCCTCGGTTCGAGTTTGACCGGGCAGGCGCTGGTCGCGGTGGTACTGGCCTTCGTCGGCATCGCGATCTTGCTCGAGAAACGCGGCCGGGCGACGCTCGCCGTCGCGTATGGCGTCTCATCGCTGGCGATGATGGCGATCAGTGTCGCCGTCGTGACCTGGTTCGGATTCACCCGGCCCGGCGATCCGGAACACACGCTCTGGGTTTATCTCCTGTACGCGGTCGGCGCGTTCATCGCGGCCTGCCGCCTGCGATCGGCCATTGCGACCTGGTGCTCCGGCGTGATGGCGCTCATGGGCGCGGCCGAGTACTTCGTTTATGTCCGGCCGCTCCAGGAATTCGCGTGGCCGACGGCTCTGCTCATCGTCAGCAGCGTGGCATCGCTCGTCGCACTGGTGGTGACCCGGTTTCGCCACTCGGACGGCTGGAGCGCCCGCGCGATCGCACTGCCCCTGACGCAGCTCGCGCTGGTGCTCACCCTCGCCGGCCTCTGCTGGATGGCGAGCCCGTACTCGACGGGGTCGACCGAGGCGCTCGCCGTTCGGGTCGCATGGACCGCGGTGATCTGGGGCGTTCTGGCTGTCGCGCAAGCGTCGCCCGAAACCTTCGCCGCGGCGCAGGGGGCGTTGTTCCTCGCGGCCGGCATTGGCGCCCATGTGTACATCCGGCGACAGACGTGGTACCCCGACGCGCCGTGGTTCGAGCCGTGGGTCTGGCAGATTCAGGCGATTGTGCTCGGCGCGGGTTGTGTCGTGTGGTCGATGGTTCGCCTGGCGATGGGCAAAGCAGCGCCAAAGATGGAAGTCGCGGCCGTCGACGTCGGCGAAGCGTCGAAAGCTGAATCCGCGGAATCTGTTGGCGACCCACCTCCCGTTCCCTCGCCCTCCATCGCCCACCGGCTGCTCAATCCCCGCTTTCTTGCGGTTGATCAGATCGCGGGCGTCATTCTGGCGGTCTCGGCGATGCTTCTCGCGGCGTGGGCGATACAGCCGGTGCTCCTTCTGGAACACGCGGCGACCTCCATTTCCGCGTTTCCCGGCCCGCATGTCCACGCGGCCGGTTATGGTTCGTGGATCGTTATCGGCGTCGTGGCTCTGACACTCAGCATCCACTGGTTGAACCGCCGCCGGCGCGAAGCGATTCACCTCGCGCTGCTCTGCCTCGTCGCGATGAGCGCGCTCGCGGCCGTTCGGTTCGAGGCGGATCGGCAGACGGTAAACGTCTGGCGCTGGATCCTGGCCGGTCTCTTCATGGCGTGCTCAATCCTCGTCGCCATCTGGCGGGCACGGCCGGTCAGTCGGATCGTGCTTGAACAGGCTCTCTCCCGTCGCGCAGGTGTCACTCCCGCGGAGCTTAGCCGCCACGCCTTCCTCCTCTTCGCCGTACCGACGCTGATTCTCTCGATCTCCGCGGCCATCGTGATCTCCAACAATGGCGGGACGTTTGATCTCCCCGCGTCGGCGCCGATGCTTCGCGTCTGGCTCATGGGTCCGGCGATCATCGTCGCGCTGGCTTTGCTCGGATTTGGATTCGCGATGAACCAGCCGATCCGCGCCGTCGAGACGGCCGGGCTCGCCTGCATGGCTGTCACCGGGACGGAAATCACGCTGATCTCGCGGTCCGGCGTCCGGTTCGGCGTGGATGACTTTGCCTGGTGGGTGCAGCTCAATTCATTCGTCTGCGCCGCCGCGGCGATGGCGTGGTGTCTGCTCTCACAGATCCGCCGGCCCGGGCGCGAAGGACAATTCCCCGCATGGCCGCTCCTCGTGTTCCGCGTCGGCAACGGCCTCGTGCTGCTCCTGTCGGCGGTGATGATCTGGTTCTCCCCGGAGGTGCTATCACCTTCTGTGGATCGCGCCGGTTCGATCTGGAGCATTCTCGCCATCGCCTCGGTGGAACTCGCGCTGTACTTCGCCTGCCGACGATCGATTCGCGCCGAGTCGCCGATTCACACCACCGTCTGGGTCTGGTACGCCGTCGTCTTCGCCGCATCGGCCACGAGTTCAACCGGCTGGGACACGCCGGGAAGCTGGGTCGCGTTTCATACACTCATGGCCGGCCTCGGGCTGTCGGGCGCCGTGCTGCTGGTCATCGGCGCGCGGCAGGTTCGGGCGTTCATGGGCGGTGACTGGCAGGAGACGTTTGATTCCGCATCGTCCGGATCCGCTGACACCATCGAACACGACCTGACCTGCACGGCGTGCGGCTACAACCTTCGCGGCCTGGAGATTGTCGGCACGTGTCCGGAGTGCAACGCGCCGGTCGCCGAGTCACGCAAACAGGTCATCGAAAAGCTCACGCCGCATTGGAACGCGCGGCTGGCACGGCTGCGCAGTTACGTCACCGGCGCGGTGATGGCGTCGGTGATCTTCGGCACGCTCTACGCCATGCGCGGGGCCATCGACGATCCGCAGGAGCCGTGGTGGTCCGTTGCGCTGTCGGTCATTCTGAGTGCCACAACCCTGGCGGTTGCGGCGTGGGCGCCGAAGCGTTCGCTGGCATATATGGGAGCACTGGAGCTCTGCCTCGCAGCGAGTCTCTTGTGGTGGTCGCGGATGAAAGCATCCGGCACCGGCCTGACCTGGGAGGAATTCACCAATCTCGCCGGGGTGAACATCGCGGCGATTTCGCTGGTTGGAATCGTCTGGCTGGAGTTGGAGCGTTGGCGATTGACGGCACTCCTCACGCCAATCGTCGGACGGGCTCCCGCGGGATTTCACCATGTCGCCGCGATGCTCACCACCACGGCGGTGCTCGGCATCGCGGGGTTGATCACTTACGCCGTGGCCGCGGCGGATCCGATCGTCACCGTCACCGCGGCAGACTGGATCGGCTGGACCGCCGCGACGCTGCTCATGATCGCCTGCACGGCGCGTTCCGATCTTCCGAATGCTTCCGCCGGGCTCTACATGCTCGGCCTCGCCGGGCTGGCGCTGCTCACGGCGAATTTCGGCGTCGAGCCCAAATCGTTCGCGTGGATTCTCGCGCTCGAACTGAGCGGATATGTGCTGTTCACCAGCGCCGTGTGGCGATGGTGGACGCGGAATGATCGGAGTACGCGGGCGGCTGTCGAGGCCCATGCGTGGCTGATGGTGGCAAACGCCGGGCTGACGATCGCGGCCGGCGCGCTCGCGGTCTATATCAACCTCACTCACACCGATCGAACCATCCGCCTTGCGATGTGCATCGCACCGCTTGTTTGCGCCGCCGGTCTGTTCAGGCTGGCCCATGGCGAACGAATCCGAAACTGGCTTGCCGGCGCTCTGCTGACGGCGGGACTCAGCGCGATTCTTCTGCCGTGGGCCTGGCTGGCACCGGACGCGCCGGAGGGCATCCTTCAGCGGGCGATTCTGCTGGTCGCGTCGGCGGTCGGCCTGATTCTCGTCTTCACGGCGATGACCCGCTCGCTTGATCCGGGTCGCCCGCTGCGTGGCGCGATTCGATCGGCCGCAATAGGCGTCGCCGCGATCACCGCGTGCGCGATCGGATACGTCTGTTACGAAAATGTACGAGCACTTGCGGCGCACGTCGCGGTACCGATCGATCCCGGGATTCGTTGGACTTTGATCGCCGCCCTGGCAATTCTGACGGTCTCGCTCGTCTTCTTCGCGATTCGCGAGCAGTTCGACCCGTTCCATACGCCGCTCGCGCTCCGCGGCGGCCTGATCTATGCGGCGGAAACCCTCGTCGCGGCAATCGCCCTGCACGTGCGGGCGACGATGCCCTGGCTCTTTCACGGCACCTTCACCCAATACTGGCCGCTCATCGTGATGGGGCTCGCCTTCCTCGCGCTGGCGGCGGGAGAACTGCTCGAGCGGCGGAACGCACAGGTCCTTTCGAAGCCGCTCGGGCGAACGGGCGTCTTCCTGCCTGCGATCGCCCTGCTCGAGATTTTGCTCGCGTCCTCACGCGTGCATTTTACGATCATCCTGCTGACGGCCGGGACGTTCTATGCCGTCGTCTCGGCAATCCGGCGATCGCCGCTATTCGGACTCCTGTCGTCAATGCTCTTCACCGGCAGCCTCTGGTACTGGCTCCATCACACCGAGGGGCTCGACATTACCCGGCATCCGCAACTCTGGTTCATTCCGCCGGCGCTGGCGATTCTCGTTGCCGGGCACCTGAGCCGCTCGCGACTGAGCGCGGCGCAGCGAAAGGCCGTCAACTACTCCGGTCTCATCGCGATCTACGTCTCGTCGACCGCCGACATCTTTCTCGTCGGCGTGTCGACCGCGCCGTGGCTGCCGCTCGTGCTGGCGGGGCTGTCGGTGGCGGGGATTCTCATCGGCATCGGCTTTCGACTGCTGTCGTTTCTGCAACTCGGCACGGGGTTTCTCTGCCTCTCGCTGCTCACCATCGTCTGGCACGCGGCGGCCGACCTGGGCTGGACATGGGTCTGGTACGTTGCGGGGATCGGACTGGGGGCCCTGATCATCACGCTCTTCGCGCTCTTCGAAAAGAAACGCAACGAGATGATGGCGATGCTCAGTCAAGTTCGCGAGTGGCACGGTTGAGAAATCGCACGCCCTCTCACGAGCCCAACCGCGCACGCGACCGCCCATTTCAGTCCGGAAAATGGTTTTCTCCCGAAATCATCGACAAACGGTGTGAGATCGGGCACGCCTCCGGGTACCTCCCATGGCGGCCGAGATTCTGAGCCGCCCCAATTGCATTTCAAAGAGGAGGAAGGCCATGAACTCGTGCACTCGATCACGTCGCTGGAGCATCACGTTCGTATCGATCTTCGCCGTAAGCATCTGCGGCTGCGAAACCATGCCCGACGGCAGCCCCAACCCGAACGCGGCGCCCGACAAGAACACCATGACCGCCAACAGCCACCCGGACGATCCGATGCTGGCGTCGATCAACGGTCCGGCAGGCGAGGCGTTCATATTCGGGAAAAAGAACGCCTCCGGAATTCCGGAGCAGGTCGAGTCCATCGTGCTGACGGACGCCGCATCCGGCGTCACCTATATGGCACAGTTTGACGATCTGGATCGACCGACCTTCGCGGCCGACGACGTTGGAAACTCCGTGTTCTTCACCTACAGCGATACCCACATCGGCATCGAGTTCAAGCCCGCCGGCGCCGAAGACCCGGTCAACCTGAGCATCCCGAACACCGAGGTGGCCGACTGGCCGCCGACCTTTGACGGCAAGCCGCGGCTGGCCGGCAAGACCCGCCACGATACGGCCATGCCTTCTACTCGGGGCCAGGGATTCATTGTCACGACCAACGTTTACTTGACTTATCAGGGCCAGCGAGTCGGGGAGCAGGCACGGTCGACCGTGCGGGGACTCATTGATTACGGCCTGAATTTCAAGCGAAGATATTACGACGGGGATGACGTCCTCGACGCCGGCATCTATCTCTTCGAACACTGGCACCAGTTCGAGCCCGAGGACTTTGACCGGGCGGCCTGCGAGGAGTGGGCCAGCCTGTCGAACACCGCCGGGCGAATCCTGACTCACGCGGGAACCGGAATCGGCGGGCTGGCGGTCCTGTGTCTCGCGGGTTCCGCCCTGGTGGGCGGGGCGACCTCGCCGCTCTGCGTCTTCCTGGGCGAGTTCGCCGGCGCGCTCCTGGCATTCGGTGTCGGCGCGGGCAGTTCCGCCGCGACCGAGATTCCGAACCTGTTTCTGGACTGCGAAAATGAACTGGTCGTTCCCGCCGATCCACCCCTGGCCCACATTCGTGTGTTTGTGGATCCGAACATCTCAGACGTGGCGGCCAAGGAGCAAGTCCAGAGCGTCGACTTCAGATCGATCCGAGGGCAAACCTCGATCGAATTCGACTTTGAGTTCGAAGTCGAACCGCAGGTGCTGGTCATTCTGGTCGACCCGTTCCCACCGACCGCATTCAGCAGCTATCGCATTCTGTTCGCCATCACGCCGCCCGGCGCGGCCGTCGAGTGGAGCCTGGTCGGTTCCGACGGGTACACCACCGGCGGACTCGCCCAGGCCGGGCCGGGAGAATCGTCCGTGTACTCGACATCCATCCCAGGCGGCGCAGAAATGGTCCGCGATTCGATCACGGCCACCGTCGTGATCGACGGCCAGAAAGTGGGCACCACCGAGACGACTCGATTTGAGTTTCAATAGCGATCGTCGGATGGAAAACGCGACGACGGGTGGGCCTGCGGCGTCGACGAATCAGAAGGCTTGCCGGGACAGAAGTTTAGGAACAGCCGGCACTGGGATTTGAACCCAGGACCCCAGCTTTACGAAAGCTGTGCTCT
>CALLKH010000275.1 GCA_938008425.1 uncultured Planctomycetaceae bacterium
CGTCACGGCGTTCAGATCAACGGCGCCGGTGCATTCGTCATTCGCCGGCACGACCGCGTAGTCGAATTCGAAAGTCAGGTTGGCGGTCGGGCAAGTGGTCGATGTCGGGCCGATCAGGATCCAGTACTTGGTTCCCGCGACCATCGGTACGAACCGATTGTTTGTTGAAGACGCGGTGAAGCAGCCGCCGGGCGTGTTGGTGAGCGTGTTGCAATCGGGTCCGGAGAACACGGCGATGGCCGCACTCTGGCTGCCGGACTCCGAAATGACGGCGGCGCCGTTCTGGGTCGGCGTGTAGGTGTACCAGACGCCGCGGCGAACGAAGGTTGAGCCGCTGAGGCAGCTGGGCTGCGGCGTGTCGTCGGTGGCGAGGCGGTTGTTGATGTTGTCATCGATGAACGGCACGCTGGAGATGACCGTCGCGCCGGAGCAGAGGTCGTTGGGGGGAACGTTGGCCTCCACGAAGATTCGGGCGACTCCGGTCTGCGTGCGGGCCTGGGCGTCGGAGACGGTGACGATGATCGTTCGGTTGATGCCGAGCGGCGCGTTGGACGGAACGGCGTAGCTGTAGGAGTAGATGTTGTCGCCGCCGACCGCGTCGCCGTTGGTGCCGTCGTCGAACATCATCTGCGAAGCCGATCCGCCGATTTCGGTCAGGTCGGCGGTCACGGTGCCGCCGGTGCTGGCGGGGCCGGTGCAGGTGCTTCGGCTCGCGGTGATGAGCAGGTTGCTGACACCGCGAATGACGCTTTGAAAAGGCGCGGCGGGGAGACAGGGGCCGACGCCGGTCGTCGAGAGTTCGACAGAAACCTCAATGCCGGGGAACGGTCCGGAGCCGGACCAGCGCGGAAAGACATTTCGCGCTTCGAAGTCAGCCGAGTTGTTGTCCGACTCGGTCAGGCCGCCGCACTTGCGGAAGATGGAGAGATGGGGGTTGTTCGGCAGCGAGGCCGGTGAGCCCTCGGCGCAGTTCGAGGTGCTGCTTCCGGAGATGCCGACGAAATCGACAACCATGCCGCCCGACGGGCAGCTGCCGTTGGCCATCTGGACCTGGTCACTCACGAGGGCGACCTTGCCGCCGCTTGAGATCAGTGCCGAGGCCGTCGTGCCGGTTCGCTGAAGATCGGAGACGTACGGCGCGCCGTTGGAGAGCGCGTCAGTCAGCTGAATCAGGAAATAGCTGTTCGGCTGAATCGGCGCCGCGCCGGTCAGGTCAAACTTGGTCCAGGACGTTGTGCTGGTGGCGCCCTGAAACTGGACGGACCAGCCGGAGATGTCGACGGCCGTTCCGCCGGCGTTGTAGAGCTCGATGAAGTCCGCCTCGTAGGGTGCGGTATTGAAGTTAAAGAGATTGGTGGTTCCGCTGACGCCGCCCTGGGTGCAGACCTGGCTGATCCGGACCTGACCTTGAGCGGTTGTTGCGGCGAGCATGACGAGCGCCGCGAGGCTGAGTGCACTACACCGACCGACGAGGCCGGAAACGAAACTCCGATTCTGTGACATGAATGACTGTCCTCCGAAAATGCCGGCAGGGCCGCTGCCGGGCGAAACAAATTCTGAGCTTTCCGAGTATTGCTGTTTCATCGCCGCGCTCGGACGTCCGGGCCGGCGATCGTTGCTCCGTGTGGCAGCCGTGTTGGTCTGACGGAATCGGGTTCGGAATCGTGGACCGTCATCGACGGCGACGCGGCGAACGCGACTCGGTTCGTTTTCATCTTTTCTGCGATGTCAGGCGTGTTCGTTGCGGTGGCTGAAGATGGAACGATTGCAGTTCGTGCCGACCGACCGGTGCCCCCAGTTCGACACTACAGAACGAACGTTAGTTAATGTGTGGTCTGATTCCCTCCGCAAGCTCGCTGAGTTCACTGTGAACGTTAACAGAATCGCCATGGGGATTCAAGATTTCGGGGTCGGGATTCCGTCGCCATGGCTGGTTCCTCAGAGTATCTGGACATCGGATATCCGGGTGTCAGGGTTTGGCTCATCGAGGGGGCGCAACTCACTCAAGGCCGTTTGAGAATTGAAGCAGATCTTCCCCGATGGCGAGGCTCAAGGGTGGCGGCCGAGTCTCAACATCGTTTCCCCTATATCAAACTTCGCTGACTACATGCATTTAACAATATGTATTTAATTGGGTTACATCGTGTCGAACTAGGCGTGGTTGACGTCCTCGGCGATCGGGTCGCGTTCCCGGTCCGACGATGGCACCGCTGACCGGTGTCGCTCTCATGAGCCCCCTTAAGCGATGGGATGGCCGAGAAATCAGTCAGAGCGTCATCCGTTTTGAACCCCCGGGAATGTTCTCGATCCGTTCTTCGTTAGTACATGAGATGGCGGGCCGGTTTGGTTAACGCTAAAATCGACCCTTAAACGCGATATAGACCCTCCGAAAGACGCTGCCGTGAAGAACCCCAAGATCGTTTTCGTATGCGTCTGCCTGGCGGCTGCCGCCGTGATCTTCTGGTTTAACCTGGATTCCGCGCCGGCTATTCCCGACACGCCCGATACAGAAACCATGTGGATGTGCCGCGACTGCGGAAAAACGTTCGCCCTGACGGCCGCGAAGTTCGCGGTCGAGGAGGAACGGGCCGGCGGCTCCGCGCCGCTCCATTGCATTGACTGTTCCAAGAAGGAGGCGTACCGGGTCGCGCAGTGTACGACCTGTGACACTTTCTACTTCTCACGCGACGTACCCGGTGCGCTCGGGCGATGTCCACAGTGTTATCCCGCACGTCCGGGCGGCGGGCCGGCCGACGGCGGATCGAGCGAACAGGAAGAGCCGCCACCACCGGCTGTCTGATGGTTCGGAGCTCCGTGTGGAACGGCGAAAGATGAGATGCTCCGGCCGCGATCGGTGTGAAACAGCTTTGACGAGTACTTCCATGATGCGTGTTGTCGGACGACGAAGAAACTTTGCCTTCACCCTGATCGAGCTGCTGGTGGTGATTTCGATCATCGCGCTGCTGATCTCGATCCTTCTGCCGGCGCTGTCGAGGGCCCGGGAGCGCGGCAAGGTGGCGTCTTGCATTTCCAACCTTCGGCAGATCACGATCGGCACGACGCAGTACATCATTGATCAGGAAGGCACGCCGGATCCGTATCCGCCGTGGTACTGGAATCCGTCGCCCCAGGGGTTTCCCTCGTTCCTGATTCGCACGCCGTGGATTTTTGCCGGCATCAAGGCGCCGAGCCCGGAGCCGTGGAACAGCGGCATCGACGCGGATTCATCGGTGTATCCCGCATCGATTCGGCCGGTGAACAAGTACATCGTTCCGGGCGAGCCGATGTCGGACACCAACTCGGACAATCCGTTCCGCTGCCCCGGTGATCGCACCCACAAGACCTCGATCATCGGCACCCCGCCGGTGTCGACCGACAAGGATTTCAAGAGTTCCTACGAGGCGAACGGCAACAGCTACACGCTGAACACGCGATGGGCTCAGGGCTACGGCTGGTACACCGGCACGGACTTTTCAGTGACCGAGATCTTCAGCAATGCCGGCCGCGAGTCGTATGCCCGGCGACTGGCACGTCACATGGTCGGCGGCGGCGCGGCGAAATTCATCCTCGTTCCCGAGCAGGGGTTTTACAGCGCCACCTATCGCGCCGGACCCGGCGGACCGATTTCAACCGCGACGCTCGCATCGCCGCCGCGCATCGGCTGGCATCGCGAGTTTTCCAAGTGGTCGCTCGGGTTCGCCGACGGCCACGCGGAGTATCGATTCTACGACACGCGATTCTCGATCACGCCGTCGGCCACGATCTGGCAGCCGAACTGGAAGCCGCAGGACGGCGGCGGGAGCTGAATCGGCCCGTGGGCCGAATCTGGAATGGAGAGTTTAGAATGGAGAATGTAGAAGTGAGAGTCGAAGAGCCGGGCCGTACCGCAACTTCGCCTTCACTCTGAATTCTACACTTTCAACTCTGCACTCCCACTCTCATGCCGCCGCGAACGGCTGTCGGCATGGTACTTGGAGAGAAGGGGCCGAGGGGGCAAGGGAGAAGAGGGGGAGTTCGGAAATTAGAAAAACCCGAATGAGAAAATGAAGATGAACCCGGCGATTCATTCATGCCGAATTCCCGCTCTCTGGATTCCCCCATTCCCCAATTCGCTATTTGCTATTCAACATTCTCCCACCCTCACATCGCGGCTGCGAGGCCCATCGCGCGGCGCCATGCGCTGATCTGCCCGAGGTGCATCTGCACATGGCCGCCGAGGTAGAACGTTACGGCCGCGCCGATCGTGGGGAAGAGCTCCTTCATGCGGCCTTCGTTCGGGTTGGGCTTCAGCAGCGTTTCATCATCGACCGTTGAGATCGATTCGATTGCGGCTTTGTAGCTGTCCGTGAAGTGCCGCATGACCTCGTCCATCGGGGGATAGAGTTTGCCGTCGGCGTCATCGCGGCACTCGGCGCCCGCCTTGAAGAGTTCATCGTAGTTGGAGGAGAGTTTCGCCGCCTCGGGAACCGGCCGGCCGATGAGGGTGAGCGCCTTGGCGGGGTAGAGGGCGAGGTGGCCGAAGACGAAGGCCGGGTGGTTGGATTTGAGCGTCTCGCCGCCGGGCGATGCGAGCCGGGCGAACTGATCGGGGCGAACGCCACTGACGAGTCGTTCGGCGTAGCCGAGTCCCATTTTGGCCTGTGCGATGATGATGGGGGCGATGCTGGTCATGTGCTGCTCCATGTGAAAACGTGTTGCGGAATGGCGCGATATTGCTGACGGGTCCGCGCCGCCCAGTCGAGCGGTGGAATTGTAGTCACTCGCCGCAACGCGCGGCTTCGTTCTTGACTCGGGCTTCTGCCTCGCCCTTGGTCAATCGAATTTGTGAGTCCGGACACCCTTTCAACTCCATCAGGCGGTGGACGTCCGAGGAGGATCATGTATGGTGGCCGACTGGATGTCCTCGTCGACGGTCTCGTGGCAGGCGTCGAGTGAGCGGACGGACGACCCGGCCTTGCGAGGTTCCGAGCGAGGCGGAACCAACTGAGCCAGTCAATGAGGGAAATCATGAGCGTGAACAGGCACATGAATCGGAGTCGCATACTGTGGATTGCGACGTTGGGCGTCATCATCTGCGGAATGCTCGTTACGCCCTGGTCGCCGGCGGGTCGTCTCGTTGCCGGGCCCGACGACACGGCGACGAAGAATAAGCCGAAGTCCAGGAAGAAAGCGGATCGGAAGAAGGGCCGAGAAGGGAAAGTCATGAAAGTCTTCTATCTCGAGATCGTGACCCCGGAGGTGGACGCGGTGTGTGCCACCTACGAAGTCATCGACGGGGTGAAGTTCGGCAAGGCGGATGCCGGGCTGGGTAACGCGCGAACGGCCGCGATGCCCGACGGCGGAATGGTCGGGGTTCGTGCGCCCCTGCGCGACACGGAGACGCCGGTGGTGCGACCTTACTGGCTGGTGGACGACATCAAGGCTGCCGTGAACGCGGCCGTGAAGGCCGGCGGCGAGCTGGCACACCCGCCGCTCGAAATCCCCGGCCACGGCACCTTTGCCATCTACATTCATGGCGGCATTGAGCACGGCCTCTGGCAGAAGTAACTACACACGAGATCGATTGCGTGACGCAGGGCCTGGACGAGTCTGTCGTATGAAGGGGGAAACGGGGCGTTCTTCATTTCTTGGAAGCGGAGATTGTCAGCGTTGTCGTTTCTTGAGGCAGCGATTGAATCGTTTCGAGAGCCCGGCGGCTGTTCGAACGACAAGCATCAAGGGTGAAAAGTCATGAGGCATATACATTTCTTCACCTTAAAAGAGGACATCCTTCCCGTACTTGAGGCCGTCGAGCGCCATGAGCCTCTGCAATATGTGCGTAGGGGCAATAAGTTGAGTCCGGATTTTGAGACGTTTCTGTGCGGATCGGACATTCCGATGCTTGGGGTTGCCAAGCACGAGTCCGGAGTTGGCTGCGAGTCTTTTCTCGTGACCAGGCGAGCGGCGCCAATTGAAGTCCGCCGCCTGAAAGGAGCGAGTGGCGTACAGAGGTACTTGATGGACCAACTCATCAACCCCGATACCGTCACCTTAACACCAGCAGGTAAGTGGGGCGACGATGTTGTACTGCAAGGTGTCGTCGGTACTGCCTCCGACTCCGACGTCTCGCAGGAGCTGATGAAGAGGTTCAAATCGGCTTTCAGGAAGGCCTGTTCCAATATTCAAGGGCACTATGTCGGCCCCCAAGCCTTGGCTATGTTGAATGAGGGAAAGCGGCTTACGGCGGCAGCACAATGTCCGCCAGAATTTGATCTCAGGCTCGATACAAGTAAGTAGCTCTCTCGGGATGGAATGTCCCGAGTATCTTGTCGAGGATCAAACCCACCTACGCGGCCGCCCTGTCCCTGCCGGGACTGGGCTAAACGAAACAGTCAGGCTTTGTAGGCATTGTCACTTCGCCGCTGCTCGCGGAACGCGCTCATAACGCTTACCATTCCCCGGCGACAGGAGTCTTCACGCCGTCGTTCAGTTTTGCCAAGGGGAATGTTTTCATGCACCGTTTCGCCCGCGTCGTGGTTTACTTGTCCGTCGTGCTCTCGCTCGGTTTCACTTCGAAGCTTCACGCCGAAGACACGCCCATCGATGGCGAGTCCCGCCCCATCGTCATCATCAGCAACGCCCGCTTCACCGCCATTTCGCCCCGGCTGATCCGCATGGAGTACGTCGCCTACGGCCAGTTCGAGGATCGGCCGTCGCTGGGGTTCATTGATCGGACGCCGACCGGCGTTTTCGCGCACACCGTCGACGCGCAGGGATTGCACATTCTCGACACCGGCGAGGTGCAGATCCGCTACTTCGGGCAGAACGAGCCCTTTCTGCCGAGGACGCTTCAGATCACCCAGCAGCGTAACGGCCGCAAGATGTCGTGGCAGCCGGACAAGAACGAGGCCGGCAATCTCAAGGGCACCTTCCGAACACTCGACGGCGTGTCGGGGGCGACGGCGCTCGAGCCGGGTATCCTTTCGCGCAGCGGTTGGGCGGTCATCGACGATTCGAGATCGCCGGTCTTCGACACGGTGGACGGCCGTGAGTGGTTTGGGGAGCGCAAGCAGGAGAGCGGCGTCGATTGGTACTACTTCGGTTACGGCCAGGACTACAAGGCGGCACTTGCGGAATTCACGCGGGTGTCGGGCAAGATTCCGCTGCCGCCGAAGTATGTCTTCGGCGCGTGGTGGTCGCGATACTGGGCGTACTCGGATGCCGAGCTGCGCGAGCTCGTGAAGGAGTTTGACGAAAACGACGTGCCATTGGACGTGCTGGTGGTCGACATGGACTGGCACCTCGACGGCTGGACCGGCTACACGTGGAATCCCGAGTACTTTCCCGATCCGGAGGGCTTTCTCAAATGGGCCCACGAGCAGGGCCTGCGGGTGACACTGAACCTGCACCCGGCGGAAGGCGTGGGAAAGCACGAGAAGGCCTTTCCTGAGATGTGCAAGGCGATGGGGCTCGATCCGGCTTCGACCGATCGAATTCCCTTCGACTGCACCGATCCGAAGTACATGGATGCATACTTCAAATTGCTTCATCATCCGCTGGAGAAGATGGGCATCGATTTCTGGTGGATGGACTGGCAGCAGGGGACCGAAACGAAGATCAAGAACCTCGACCCGCTCTTCGCGCTGAATCATCTCCACTGGAATGACATGGCGAAGCGCGCGACAGAGACGGGGCGGCGGCCGCTGATCTTCAGCCGCTGGGGCGGCCTGGGCAATCATCGCTACCAGATCGGTTTTTCGGGCGATACGTTCTGCAACTGGGCGTCGCTCGCGTTTCAGCCGTGGTTTACCGCGACGGCGGGCAACGTCGGCTACGCCTACTGGAGCCACGACATCGGCGGGCACCAGCCGGGGCCGGTTGATCCTGAGATGTACGTTCGCTGGATTCAGTGGGGTGCGCTGAGCCCGGTGCTGCGAACGCACACGACGAAGAATCCGCTGGCGGAGCGGCGCATCTGGAAGTTCCCCAAGCCGTATTTTGAAGCCGCCCGCAAGGCGTATCAGCTTCGATACGAGCTCATTCCGTACATCTATACGATGGCGCGCAAGTGTCATGACACGGCCGTTCCGCTCTGCCGGCCGTTCTATTACGAATTCCCCAGCGTGAATGAGGCGTATGATGCCCGAAACGCCTACTACTTCGGCGACGATCTGGTTGTCGCTCCGGTCGTTGAAGCGGCGGAACCGGTGAGCGGATGCGCGATGGTCGAAACGTGGCTGCCGCCGGGGAACTGGGTGAACTGGTTCAGCGGACAGCGGTATCGAGGAGGTCAGGTCGTTCATGTCGTGACGCCCCTCGATGAGATTCCGCTCTTTGTGAAGGCCGGCGCCGTGATCCCGATGGCGACGCAACAGAATCGAACAGGCGGTTCCACCGAACCGCTGGTGTTGACGATCTTCAGTGGCGGCGACGGGGAGTGCAGAGTTTACGAGGATGATGGTTTGAGCGGCGACTACCTGTCCGGGCGCGGCGCGTGGACGCGCGTTCGCTCGCTTCGCGGGGAGCTGCGTCAGCATATTGCGATCGATGCGACAGAGGGCGATTACGACGGCATGCGGTCGGAGCGGGACTGCGAGATTCGCCTGCAGGATGTCGGGCCGCCGACAGAAGTGCGGATGGGTGATGAGGTGCTGGCCTCGGCGACACCGGGAAGCTCGACCGGCTGGTGGTATGACAAGGACTCGTTTCAACTCGTGATTCGAACCGGCAAGAAGTCCCGGTCGCATGCGATCGATCTTTCAGTGACGTACGAGGCGATTCGGTCGCTGGACGCCATGCTGGAGGGCGGATTGCGCGGCCGCATTGCGAGGTTGCGGGAGATTTCGGAATCGTTCGGCGGTCGTGTTCCCGCGATCATCGCATCCGCGCTCGACGCAGGCGGATGTCTGTTCCGACCGCCGCCCGAGGAGGGGCAGAGACCTGAATTGGTGAGTGCAACAGACACCCGGGGGCTCGTCGAGGCGCTGCGTGAAGCCATGCCGGAGGACAGGGCGTTCGATCGCGCTGCGACCCGGCTGCTGGGTGTTTATCGTCGACTCGACATGTCGCCCCGACTGAGTTCGACCAGTCCGCATTACGCGGCGCTGGCGGCCTCGGTGTGCGGCCCGTTTCTGAAAAACGATGAAACGAAGGTGGCGCTCAAGCTGGATGTCCCCGTCGGCTGGACTTCCCAGGGGGGCGAGCGGGCGGATGCCACCGAGGCGGGCCTGTCGGCCTCGGCACAACTTCAGATTATTCCGCCGTCGGAGGAGGTCGTGACGACAGTTCTCGAGGGTTCGGTCAGGATCGATCTGAGCGGCTTCAGTATTCCGATTCGGGTTCGGCGGACGGTGTTTCCATCGATCAACGGCTGGTGGGTGATCGGGCCGTTTCATGCGAAGTTCACGGAATCGCCGGACATGACGTTTCCGCCGGAGAAGGGCGTCGATCTGACGGCCGCCTATGAGGGCAAGGACGGCCGAAATGTGCGGTGGCGAAAGGTCACGCGCCGGCCGATGCCCGGAGACAATCCGTCGGACGAGTTTTTCATCGACTTCGATGATTTCGTCGGCGCCCGGGTCTATGAGTCGGTGGCCTACGGGTTCACCTGGCTGGACTCGCCGGAGGACTGTGCCGCGGTTCTGGCACTTGGCAGCGACGACGGCGCGGTGGTCTGGCTGAACGGCGAGGAGGTGCATCGCGTTCACGTGGGACGGCCGTACACGTCGAAGCAGGATCGCGTGCCGGTTCGGCTGAAGAAGGGCGAAAACACGCTGCTGATCAAGATCAGCCAGGACGGCGGCGACTGGGGCTTCGGCGTCCACGTGGAGACGCCCGAGGGCGAGCCGATGACCCAGGTGCTGCCGAGGCTGACGCCCGCGGCGGACGCGGAGTGAGATCGACGTGACGCCCTTCCATGCGACGTCATCACTCGCCCGAATCAGTCACGAAGTCTGTCGCGCCGGAGACAGCTTCGTCCGGGCCGGTGCCGTAGGCCGGGCACGTGTCCGTCGGTGCAACGCTGCCGTATCGGCGGATCAGGTTTGAGATGCTACGGTACTGCGCCAGCCAGGCGTCCCTGCCGTAACCGCCTCCGAGCGTTATGACAATCGGCACCCGGTGGGCGATTGCCGCGTCGACGATCATCTCGTCGCGCCGAATGATTCCGTCAATCGTAAGCCGCATGTCGGCCAGTGGGTCGCCCTCCAGCGAATCGACACCTGCCTGGAGAAAAATGATGTCGGGGTGCGCTCGATCGAAGATGATCGGCAGGTACTTTTCGAGTTTCGCCAGGTAAGCCTCGTCATCGACGCCGCGCGGGAGCGGCACATCGAGATCGTTCATCTTCTTCGGCCACGGGTAAATATCCCGCTGATACATATCGAACGTGAACACGTCGGGGTCGTCGGCAAGGCACGCGGCGGTGCCGTTGCCCTGATGCACATCGACGTCGATCATCAGAACGCGCCTCACCCGCCCCTCGGACTGAAGCCTTCGAACCGCGATCGGCATGTCGGCATAGATGCAGAAGCCGCCGCCCTGATCGGGTTCGGCGTGATGGTATCCGCCGCCGAGATTGATGCCGATGCCGTGTTTGAGGGCGAGTTCCGCGGCGAGAAGCGTTCCGCCGGTGGCGTGACGAAACGGTTTAAGGATGCCGCCGTCGATCATGCCGGCCGGCACGAGAGCGAGGAATTCGATCTCAAGATAGCGGGCGAGGTTTCGCGAGGAGTGAAGACGGCGGTCGAGATAGGTTTCTGAATGAACTCGGAGCAGATCCTCGCGCGAGATTTCGGCCGGCACATGAACATCGGCGGGTCGAATCAGTTCATCGCGGACCAGCCCTTCGTAGATTTTCTCGTACTTGCGAATGTCAAAGGGGTGCAGGCGTTCGATGCCGCCGAAGCTGATCTGATAGCGGTTGGAATAGACGACGGCGATCCGGTTGCCGATCGGTCGGCCGTCGCGCGGTTCGCCGACCGCCTTCATGGCTGGGGAGAAGCAACCGGTACATGACACGAATGCCGACAGGATGCCGGCCGTGCTCAGCAGTCTTCGCGAGCCGTTATGGCGAAACGAACGGGTAGGATGCATTTTGCGGCCCTGATGATTCGGCTGGTTGTTCGGATGGCGCCGGTCTGGCTGACCGCGGGATTCTCAGCGGAGAATTGTCCCGCGCCCCATCATCCCAGGACGACCGATATTGATAATAGTCCGTTTGTGTGGATTTGTGAGGGGTCGATCGGATGACTCGTTTCTGCGTCGCGCCGGCTCGGTTGGCGCCACGTGGCTTGCGATGCGTCCGTCCAGAGCCTAAAATCGCCTGTAGAGGCGCGGTGTCCCGGTAATCTCGGGTGGGGAGATCGACTTCATCATCTCCCAGGACCTCCAGGGACCGGCCGCCCAGGCTCCCTCACGATGAGTTTGGAGTCGTATACTTGGTCTGGAGGAAATTGTGGCTCCTGCGTCGTCATTGGGTCTGAACGTACTGGTGCTGAATCGCCATTACCTGGCGATTCGCATTATCAACGTGAAGCGCGCCTTCAGTTTGCTGTGTCGCGAACTGGCGGAGGTGGTGCACGTTGAACAGGGCCGGTACGTCTCCTATGACTTCGCGGACTGGCAGGAGCTTTCGCTCCTGGCCCGGCAGTTCGAGCCCGACGCCCACGATTGGATTCGCACCGTTCGATTTGATATCGCGGTTCCGCGGATCATTCGCCTCGCGATTTACGATCGGCTGCCGCGACAGGAAGTGAAGTTCAACCGGAGAAACCTGTACGCCCGCGACAGCAATCGCTGCCAGTATTGCGGCAATCGTTTCCCGACAACGGAGCTTTCGCTCGACCACGTCATTCCGCGAAGCCAGAGCGGCCCGGCGACGTGGGAGAATATTGTGTGCGCTTGCTTGAAGTGCAACATCCGGAAGGGCGGGCGAACGCCGGAGCAGGCGAACATGAAGCTGATTCGGGCGCCAAAGAAGCCGCGGCGCAATCCGTGCATCAGCATCAAGCTGGCCGACGATCGCTACCAGAGCTGGAAGGCGTTCCTGGACAACGCCTACTGGTCGGTTGAACTGAAGTAGCGCCGATGATTCTGCCCGGTGGCGGTTCGACGAACCACGTCAATACCAACCGCGTCAATAGCAAATGAGAGGGGCTCCATCTCGAATGAGACGGAGCCCTTTTTTTTGTTTCACCCAGGCGATTCTGGCGAGAGCCGAGAGACTGTGACCGCGGAAGCCGCTGTTACGACGGATCCTGGAGCGCCGTGGGTATTTCGTCCAGTCGGGTGTAGGTCACGGTCGTGTTCGCGAGCGTGCCGAGCATCGTGGTGAAATCCGCCGACATCGACGCGTCTTCAAAGCCGATCGGCATGCCGAGCGTCGTGGTGGACCAGGTAAAGCGATCGCCGGTTCGAACGGGGTCGTTCGCCACCGTGAAAAAGGTCTGCTGTCCCGCCGCGCCGCGGATGGGCTTGTTGTTGTACGAAATGTAGAAGTTCCCGTCGCCGCCGGCCTGACGATTGTATTGGATCGCGCCGACGATCTCGCCGTCGTCGTTGAAGCGAACGTCGGTCGTGCCGAAGAGGTTGATCGTCCGCCACGCCCCGGCCAGCGCCGCGACGGTGGTGTCGGCGTCGAGCACCACGATCAGGTTCTCGGTTCGAGGCGAACAGCCGTCGCTGGCGGTGCCGACGTTCACCGTCCGCGTGGTGATGATATATCCGGGCGCCGCCACTTCGATATCGAAGCGGCCGGTCAGATTGAGGGCGATGATGAAGTCGTCGCAGGGGTTGTCCGGCGAACACGATCCGAATTGCTGCGCGCCGCCGTTTCGTCGGACGCCGATTCGGGCGCGGGGAACGACATCGCCGTCCTGGTCGACCACCGTCAACAGCACCGAGGGCGTTGATCCGCTGCCGCATCCGCTGTTGTTGTTGTTATTGTTGTTCCCGATCGGAAGTTCGATGTCGCACTGCCCGCCGCTGGCCGCCATGCCGGCCGAACAGACCAGGGTGAGAACCGCAGGAACGGTGAAGAGTTTGCCGATTGATCGCATGTATTGGATTCCGATTTGTGGCTATGGCGAGGACTGACTTCCAGCACCAATTGTAGCCGCTATTTTTGAATTGCCGAGTCCCGGCCGGGCGTTCCGACCGCCTGTGCCCCGGATTTCGTCTTTTTTCGCCCCTCTCCGATCCGAAAGAGCCGGTTCACGGTCCATCAGCATTATCAGACGACCGTCACGGCTTCGGGTTACGCCGGTTCGCGCGTCGCCGCCGAAGGAGGGCCTTTCCAGGCACACCCTCCGAACGTAACCGGAGCACGCGACAAGCTTACGGGAAGTTGGAGGCGTGAAAAGGCGCGGACCAATCTCCGCCGACGCCGTCGCCGATTGCCTCCCGATTGCATTCAACTCCCGACGAGCATGAGGAGGGACCGGTGATGACAAGGCGACTGTCGATTCTGGTGATCGGGCTGGTGTCCGGATGCGTGGCGCATGAGCAGCGGCAGTACTTCGAAGTGGTGGACCCGGAATCGGGAAACGTGAACTACTACCGGATGAGCATTCGCGGCGGCGGGGGGCTGGGCGTCGACTACCAGCTTCAGGCCGGATACTTCAGCGCCGCGTCGGTTGATGTGCTGCGCGGCCGGATGCCGGACCTGCCCGAGGTGGATCTTCCCGTCGAGAACGATGAGGTCTTCGAAACGCTGACACGAAAATACTACGAAGCGCTGTCGGCCATGTCGGATGATGCGGCGGTCGAGCCGGGATGCGACGTCGATGAGACCGTCCTGCGCCGGGCTCGGCTGGTCTGGTTCGGGCAACTCTCGACGTCCGACGTCGCGGCCATGGGGATGAGCCGTTCGACGAATCCGTTCGAATTTCGACGGCTCGTTTTCTGGGCTTCGGCCAACAACATCGATCTTCGCGCGTACGGGAGCGAAATCGACGCGATGCTCGACAGTGCGACGACGCTCATTCGCGCGAGCAAGACGCGCAAGCGGCAGGGCGATCAGCGCCGCCGCGGTACGCGAAAGTTTATCGATGAGTTGATTCGCACGCAGCCCGCCCTGGCGCCTTCTGGCGACGCGGTGAAGGCACTACTCGGCGGCGAAGAGTAGGGCGATCGCGTCACTCTTGAGGGCGCCGACGTTCGGCGGCGCTTC
>CALLKH010000276.1 GCA_938008425.1 uncultured Planctomycetaceae bacterium
CCCGCTGTTGGTATTCATGATCGCATTGCCCGACGCCTGCCATTGCCCGGCGTTCAATGCATGCAGTGCGTATGGGGCGGCCGTCAGGGATTGGCGGGGCGTCAAGGTCGTGAACGCCGCCGTGTCGGTCGGATCGTGCGGCCGACGAACCGAGACTTCGAGCCAGCGTGCTTCGCCTGCGAATGCGCCCGCGCCGAAGTCCAGCGAGGTGGTGAAGAGTCCATCCGCGACCGCTGTGTCGTCGACCGACACCGTCGAACCGATCTGGTTGCCGCCTGATGCGCTGTCCCAGAGTGAGAATTCGAAATCCGCCGAGTCGTTGACGGCCTCTCCGAGCTCCGCCAGTCGTCCCTGGTAGGTGAAGGAGTTGCCGGCCGGCTGCTGGGCGAAGGCGGCATGGGCTGCGAGAAGAGTCGTTGAGAGTGTCAGTGCGAACGGGATACGAAGACGAAACATGTCAGGATCTCCTTGGGTTTGCAGACGCCACCGCTCAAATCCGGGATTTGGCGGCGAAATTGAGCGAGAGGGCCATTTTTGTGCGCCGATCGTCGAATTCTGATAGAATTGAGCCATCAAGACCGACGTATCCGACACCCTGCATAGGGCGACCAAACTCACGGTTGGACGCCGGTCGTTGTTTTTCTTTTCATGTCGGCGGGTCATCGGCCATGGATTCGAACACCACTCGAGCGAGCCTGCTTTCGCGCGTCCGCGATCCCCGCGATGATGCGGCGTGGCGCGAGTTCGAGGAGACCTATCGCGATTTGATCGTGCGTTATTGCCGGTCGCGCCGGCTTCAGACGGCCGATGCGGAGGATGTTCGCCAGTTGGTGATGTTCAGCCTGTCGAAGGGCCTGAGATCGTTCGAATACAGGCCCGAGCGGGGAAAATTCCGGCATTATCTCTGTCGCACCATTCGAAATGCGATCATTCAGCATTCGGCGCGTCCAAATTCTCCCAAGGGGGCGCTAGATACTCAGGAACTGGCCGGCGTTCTCGCGGATGATTCCGGTGAGACGGATGCGCTATGGGAACGCGAGTGGATGGACCATCACTATCGGCTGGCGATGAAGACCATTCGCGACACCTTTGAGCCGCGAAGCGTAGAAGTTTTCGACCGCCTGCTTGATGGCCAGCCGGTCGATGATGTGGCCAGGCTCTATGAAACGACGACGCAGGCGGTGCACAAGGTCAAGCAGCGCATTCGTAATCGCATGATGGAACTGGTGCGCGAACAGATTCGGGAAGAGGATGAACCGATTTGACGACAGCCCCGGCTCAGATCGTCCATTCGGCACACAGGGGTCGAGCGCAGACCTGAGCGGCTTCGGATTTGATCTGCCGGACGAGGAGTGGATGCGGGTCGTACGATCGGCCGAGAAACGTGCGGAACTCGGCAGCATCGGCTCGTATGAGTTGATCGAGGAGATCAGCCGTGGGGCGCAGGGCATCGTCTATCGGGCGCGGCAGCCGAACACGCGTCGGGAGATCGCGCTGAAGCGACTTGTCGCCGGCAGCTTCGCAGCACCGATGGTGCGCGCAAGGTTCGAGCGAGAAGTTCGGATCGCGTCAAACCTGAATCATCCCAACATTGTCACCGTCTATGGTTCCGAAGTTCATGAAGGCCAGCCGAACCTGGCGATGGAGTGGATCGACGGCGTGCGCGTCGATCGCTGGGCTCATCGAAATCCGGCTGGCCGGCGTAGCGTCGAAGAGGTGCTTCGCGTGTTCGCGGTCATCTGCGATGCGGTGCATCACGCCCATCAGCGCGGTGTCATTCACCGGGACCTCAAGCCGTCGAACATCCTCGTCGACGCCGAAGATCGCCCGCACATCTTGGATTTTGGGCTGGCGAAAATACTCGAGGCCGACGACGTCGAGGCCGCACATCTCACCCAGACGCGGGATTTCGTCGGCACGCCGGCGTACGCCTCTCCGGAACAGGTTCGCGGCCGGCAGACGGAGGTTGACGTTCGCAGCGATGTGTATGCGCTGGGCGTGATCCTTTTTCAGATGCTCACCGGACGACTGCCGTATCCGGATGATCGCAATCTCGCGGAGTTGCTGCAGGCCATCAAGGACCGTGAGCCGCCGAGCCCGTCAAGTCTGGATGCCCGGCTTGATCGCGAGATCGATGCCATCGTTCTCAAGGCGCTTTCCAAGGAGCCCGCCCGGCGCTACGCCTCGGTCGACGGTCTTGCGGCCGATGTGCGTCGCTATCTCGCAGGGGAACCCGTTTCCGCCCATCCTCCGACCACGACGTATTACCTTCGAAAAATGATTGCCCGGCATCGATTACCCTTTGCCCTCGCGTCGGCGGCCGCGATTCTGGTCATCGGCTTTTCGATTGCCACGACGATGCTGTCGTATCGACTGAACGAGCAGCGAAATGCCGCCGTTCTGGCGGAGTCGGATGAGGCGAAGGCTCGACAAGTGGCCGAACAGGTCAATGCCTTTCTGCGAAATCTGCTGGAGGCGGCCGAGCCGGATCGCGCCGGCGGCGAAGAGGTGACTGTTCGCGAAGTTCTGGACAAGGCCGCGAGCCGGGTCGAAGAGCGCGACGATCTCGCGCCCGAAGTGGAGGCGGCGATCCGCGGCACGATCGGCGCGACGTACAACGGACTCGGTTTGCTGGAACCGGCTGAGCGGCATCTACAGATCGCGTTGAAGCTGGCACGAGAGGCGCATGGCGATACGCACGTGGAGGTGGCGCGGCACCTGCGGTCGCTGGGAAACGTATACCGCGTAAAGGGGCAACACGGCGAGGCCGGGCAGGTCTACGAAGAGGCGTATTCCATCTTCGAGACGGTGCTTGAACCCGGTCACGAAGACATCGCCGTGGCACTCGCCAATCTGGCTGTCTTGGCGATGGAACACCACGATCTCGACACGGGCGAGCGGCAGCTCAGATCAGCCATTGACATGCTGACGCGGCGGCTGGGTGATGACCATCGCCAGACGCTCGCCGCGAAGCTGGACCTGGCGCTGGTGTACAGGGAGCGGGGGCAGCTTGACGAGGCGGCCGCGCGTCTGCGGTCGCTGTTGCCGGCGGTACACGAGGCGTTCGGCCCCGATCACACGCGATCATTTCAGGCGATGAACAACCTGGCTGTTATTTTGAAGAACATGAAGGAGTACGATGAGGCGCAGGGATACTACGAGGCGTTGATCGAAAACGCGCGTCGGATCTATGGCGACGATCATCCGCACACCATTCAGTTCGAGGCCAATCTTGCGAGCCTGCTTCAGGCGAGGGGCGATCTTGATGAGGCCGAGGCGGCGCTGCGGGCGGTGTTTGCCCGGGCGACCGAGGTGCTGGGTGATGCGAGCCCAACGACGCTGTCGATCATGAACAATCTCGCCGGGACGCTGGCGTCGAGCGATCGATCCGCCGAAGCGATCGAACTTTTTCGTCGGTCCGTCGAAGGGAGCAAGGCGTTGTATGGCGACCGCCATCCGGTCACTGCGATTGCGATGGGCGGGCTCGGCCATGCATTGATCGAAAGCGGCGCCGAGGCGTCGCAGTATCGTGAGGCGGAATCGCTGCTGAAGCAGGCGCTTGCGATTTTCGAGACAGCGCTGCCCGCCGACCACCCGTTTCGAAGAAAGACGCGTGAAGGCCTTCGAACCCTTTACGGTCCGGATCATCTGAATGATGTGGAAGCGCTGACGGCACTGGACAGTCCGCTCGACGATCGCGCGGCACTGGGTGGCGAACAGGAAGAGGGGAGTCCTGACCGTTAAACCGTTCGGCACCGTCGGGAGTGACATAACATCGGCACACAAAGGGCACACAGCTCAGAGGGGAAGGATCTGCCCTAATGGGCGGAGGGCTCCCGAATCAGGCTGCGCCGGTGAAAAGCACAAAATGAAAAATGAAAAAAACGCAGGCGACACGGGCGTCGCCATCTCTTTTTTTCATTTTTCATTTTGCCTTTTTCATTGCATGGACGAATCCCATGACGATCCCTGCTGCACCAGATTGGCGCACTGTACATGAGAACACGCAGCTTTTTTGGCTGACCGCGTGAGTTCTTCGGATCGCGGTCCTACAACCCCGCAACGGTCCGTTGCATTTCCAGACAAACCGGCATCACGACAATTTAAGGAGGATGACGAGATGAGTCCCGTACGAATCTTGATCGTGCCGATTCTGATCGGCCTGGCTGCCTGTCTGTTCGGTTGTCCGATGCAGGAATCGGCATTTTTCGGCGGCGAGCTGCTCGCGCCGGGGGAGGATGCCGTCGCCCTCGAAGCCTCGGGCGATGATGCGCTGGACCTCGCCGATGGAGCATTCGCCGATGGGGCGGATCCGCGCGGACCATCCGGGGACGGTTCTCCTTCTGATTGCGCGCATCTGTTTCCCTGCCCCGGCGTTCTGCCGTATGGGGTCTGGGTGCTCAAGAGCGGCAGCATGTTACCGAATTTCATCACCGGTCTGGCGACATTCACCGAGACGGCCGACGTGACCGCTCTCATTCTCAACAGTGATGGAACCGGTCGCGTCTTTTTTCGCGATCGGCTCACCGGCGCGAAGGATTGCGTGCGAACGCTGGTCGTCTTCGACGGCCGGACGCTGGTGCTGGATTTCTCGGCTGAGACCACAACCGACTTCGAGTTTAACATCGCGATCGAGAATGCCACTTTTTTCTTCCCGGTCGTGGAGCTGGAGGAAAGTACGCTCGGTCTTGCGGATGAGCAGGGCAACATCGGCCTCTTCGTGCGCAGAAACGCCTTGCCGCCCGGAGTCGTTTGCGAACCGCTTCAGGTCGTCGATCGCTTTGAGGGCCTGCCGGATCCGCAGTTCTTCAGCGACCTGGTGCTCTTCAACGGCGATCTGATTTTCAACTCCGGATTGGCCAATCAGATCGAGGCATTCGACCTCGATACGGACACGCTCATCGCGCCGCTCGGGCCGACCGGCAGCCGGCTCGTGCAGACTTCGGAGGACGGGTTCCTCTGGACCCATTGCGGCTGCGGCGGCAGTCGCGACGCCTTCAAGCGAACCTTGTCGACCGTGGTCGATACGGTGGAGAGCGAAACCGAGATGGGCGGGCCGATCACGTTTCGAGCGATGGCCTACGTTCCGACGACCGATCGACTGTGGATTCACGGCCGATCGTTCGCGGACAGCTTTGGCCGATTTTATGTGGTCAACACCAATGGCGAGCCGGACTTTGTTGAGCAGACTTTCAGCTTCAACCGCGATCTTCGCGCGCTCGCGTTCGACGGGACGCACCTGTGGGGCATCGCAACGATCGCGTCGCAGACCGTGGTCAAGATCGATCCCGCCACGGCCCAGGTGGTGGAGTCGTATGAACTGCCTGACGAGAACGTCTCATGGAGTGGGTTGGAAGTGGAGGGCGGGCACATCTATATGCTCGGAACGGATCTGGCGGGCGAGGGCGTGGTTGTCCGGCTGATCCGGCCGTAATCGCCGGAGGCGGTGACGACGAAGTGACATCTTGAGTTCGCCTGATTCGGGACGTGGCTGGAACGAGCCCCGGCGCCGACTGACGACTTTGGGTTGCCCGGCCGGCCGGCAAAGATGCACCGGAAATCGGTGCGTTGCCGAGCTCAACGGCGTTGAGGACGGAGGTTCCATCCGGCGGAGTGGATCTTGCCTGCCGTTTGCCGATCGGCCGCTCGTAACCGCCTGAAAACCGGTCCGTAGAACCCCCGTTCGAATTTATAGTGGCCCCGGGACCGTTGTGTATTACACTTATAAAGGATCATTCGGCCGCGACGGCCTTTTGCGGGCGATTCTTTCGGACGCTCGCCGGGTTGGCTGATCGCAGCCGGGTGCGGGGTCGATGTAAGGGAGATTGCCCGTGCATCGATCCAGGGCTGGTCACGCGGGGCGGTTTGGGCGCCCGGCAAGGCCGATGAGGGACTGGAGGAAACGCGGCGTGCTCTTGCAGCGGTTCACACGGGCTTTGAAAGCACTCGTCGGCCTCAAGCTGGCGGTGCTTGGCTGGATCGTCGAGGTCCTGAAGCGCGTGCTCTCCCTGGGGTGCATTCCGTTATGCAGGAAGAGGGTGATCGGGGACATCGACGACTCGAAAGCAGATCGAACGCACGATTTCTTCGGACGCGACGACAAGATTCGACGTGCGACTGGAACGGAGGACGCACGAAAGCCGGGCGGGGTCAGTATGAGCGAGCGTATTTGTTCAGAATGCAACGGCCGGAATCTTGCGGCCGCTCAGTTCTGCCGCCACTGCGGCCGATCGCTGGACGCGGCGGTTGGCGTGAGCCGCGGGCCCAGGAGCGCCGGGAGGGCGTCGCACCCGAATCCGCTGACGCAGCCCGTCAACATGACAGCCTGTGAGCATGCGTGCGACTTGTTCTGGCGGCTGGAGTCCGCATTCGGCGGCACACCACTGATCGGAACCGAGTCGTTGAACGTGGTGCTTGCGAACTGTGGATTTGCGATGCGAAACGTGATGCTGCGGATCGACGGGATCGACGCGACCGGCGGGACGGTGTTCTCGCTGGAGAAAGAGGCGGCCGAAGCGCCGCGCGGCGGCGAGTTTCGCGTGGAAAT
>CALLKH010000277.1 GCA_938008425.1 uncultured Planctomycetaceae bacterium
ACTTCATGCCGTCGACCGGCCGCATCGAGCAGTACGCCGCGCCGGCCGGCCCGGGGATTCGCGTCGATAGCGGGGTTCGCGCGGGGTCGGAGGTGAGCGTTTATTACGATCCGATGCTCGCCAAGCTGATCACGTGGGGCCGCGATCGCGACGCGGCGATCGATCGGATGGCGTGGGCGCTGCGGCGGTTCGTGGTGCTCGGCGTGACGACGAATATCGAGTTTCTGCACAATGTCGTGACGCATCCCGCTCACCGCGCGGGCAAACTGCACACGCATTTCCTCGAAGAGCACAAGATCGGGTCGTCATCGAGCGAGACGCCGCCGGAGGCCGCATTCGTGGCGGCGGCGCTGGCGGTGCGACAGTCCGGGCGCGGGCGAAAGCCGACTGCGGCGGTCGGCGGCGCGGTTTCGAGCGAGCAGAGCCCGTGGGCGACGGCGGGGGGCTGGCGGGCGTTTTGAGGCCCGGCCGCTTTGATTGCTGAATACTTTGATCGCGAGACGACGTTCGGCGCCGATATCATCTACGAGTCGCACGGCCCGCTCCTCCGCACAACTCGATCGAACCGCACGACTAGCACGACTCGTACGAGCCACACGGATGGCATAAGCCGCACGACTGAATCGAGCCGCGGGACTGGCACAAGCGACAGGACTGGCATGGCACGTTTCGTTCTCGGCTCAGGCACTTGCACATTCTCAGATGTGTCATATCTCGGGCATCCAATTTTCTCTGCCCCGGCGGGGCACAGGACTGTAGCCACGGGTGGAGCGAGGCGGAACCCGTGGTGTGGTTTGTTTGATGCCTCTTCCGCCCCGGAGGGTCGGAGGGGATATCATTGCGCGATCGAGATTAATCTGCGTGTGATTCCTCAGCCCCTGCCGGGGCTGCCGTGCCCGCGGCACCGCTTTCCACGGGTTCCGCATCGGCGGGCTGCGCCCGCGCGATGCTCCACCCGTGGCTACAGTCCGATGCCCCTCTCGGGGCAAGTAGCCGCTGCGTACGACTTGATGACAGGAGTGTCGGAATCGAATGCGGCCATGGCGGTGTCGAAGGCAATCGCGTCGAATTCGAATGCCGTCACGTTGGTATCGAAGGCAAGGGAGTCGGCATCAGGCCATCACGCGCTGATCGTCGCAAACGTTTCGTCGATCTTCACGCCCTTTGCCGCGAGCGACTGGATGATCTTGTCCAGCAGCCCCGGCTCGCGGCCGATGAGTTCGGGCGGAAACACGCCGGGCTTGTTGAATTCGCCGCTCGCGATCAGGCGCGCCATGGTCGTGTTTGGATAGGCGGTGGTTCGTGCCATGGAGTGGACACCCGACGCTGCGTCGTATTCGTCGTACATGTCGTACTGGTAGCGATAGGCGCGGCCGTCCTTTTTACCGTCGACGATCACCCGCAGGATGGTGAACTCCTCCTCGGTCGGTTCGAGGCGCCACTTCTCGAAGAGCAGCTTGGAAATGACGTCGAGCGGCCGCACGCTCGTGCCGCGCACCTCGATCTCGTCCTTGCTGAAAAAGCCGGTCTCGCGAAACACCCGCATCAGCTCGCAATGCCCCGGAAATCGCAGCGTCTTCTCGCGCATGTTCGTCGCCTTCACTGTATGCAGAAGGCTCCGCAGCCCGTCGGTGTTGAACGCCTCCAGGGTGCCCACCCGCGGAAAGTCGATCAGTTCCGGCTCCGAGAGCGCCGCCTTCGTGACCACCCGGCCGTTCTCGATCATCCGCGCGGGCCGCGTGTATTCCTCGACCACATCCGACGGCGCGAACGGCGCCTTGTACTCGTAGGGCCATGTGCGTCTCTTCGGCAGCCCGCCGACGTAATAGACCACGTCCGTCGTCTCGTCGAGCCGCGCGGCGCAGTGGC
>CALLKH010000278.1 GCA_938008425.1 uncultured Planctomycetaceae bacterium
GTATCGTCGGCGGTGACCTTCGGCGGCGGCGGCATCTGCCCAGCGCCCGACGCCGCGGCCGCCGCCAGCTTGGCAAGGTCTTCCTGGATCGGCAGGTCCTCGACGAAAATCACCTTGCAGGGAAGCGCCGCGGCGACCTCGCGGAAGAACTTCGTCGCGAAGACCACGTCCAGTTCGGCGTCCTGCACGACGGCCGCGACTTCGCCCGGTTGAAGCATGAAATTCAGCGGCACGACGGTCTTGCCCGCCCAGAGCGTACCATAGAACGTACCGACAAACGCCGTCGTCGAGGGCAGAAGGATTCCAACGTGCGGCCGCTCGGTCGCCGCGCTGACGTGGTTTCGCATGACCAGCGACAGGCCGACGAGTTCACGATAAGTCAGCGATCGCGAAGGGTCCGCCACGGCCGGCGATGCCCCGCACCTCGCCGCAGTCTGTAGAAGCGTTTGAACCAGCATGACAGCCTCCTGCACGGCGCGATCATGGCGCGTGCTGATGCAGTCATGTTAAACGAGGCCCAAAGGCCGGTCTATCGGACGGCCATGTCGGAGGGCAGACCATGCGGTGCAATCATTTCTTCTCAATCAACCCCAGATCGACAAGCAGATCATCCGCAATCTCCCGCGCCTTGGGCCCCCACGCGCCGTCCCCCTTGATGTTCACGGCAAATACATACTGCCGGTCGCCGTTCTTCACGTGGCCCACGAACCATCCGAGATTGGGCTCCATTCCATTCGGATCCTTGCGATTCTTCAGGCCGCTGCCGGTTTTGCCGCTGAATGCCCAGTCGCCGCTGGCGCGCTGCACGATGATCGACTTCACCGTCTCGACGGACTTCCGATCAAACGGCAGCTTGTCGGTGTAGAGTTTTTCGAGGAACCGAACCTGTTCGTCGGCGGAAATCTTGAGTGTGCTGCCCAGCCAGAATTCGCGAATGCCACCGGAGATGTCACGGTTGCCGTAATCGCAGCCGTCGATGTACTTCTGCATGCGCTCTTCGCCGATCTTCTCGGCCAGGTTCTGATAGTACCAGACGACCGAATCGCGAATGGCGGTGGCCAGCGTGTGATCCTGCTCCCACGATTTGATCCAGTGCTTCGTGCCGTCCCATTCCATCTTGTGATCCGGCCCGCTGAGCACGCCTGAATCCAGCCCCGCCAACGAATTGAAGATCTTGAACGTCGAACACGGGGCCAGCCGCTCGACACACTGCGACTCGTTGAATCGAAGCGTCCAGCCGTCATTGAGGCTGCGAATGACGAAGCAGCCGTCGTACTCGCCGAATCGCGACTTGAAATCGATCACGGGAAGGCCCGTCTTCTCATTCCCACTGCGTTTCACGCTTGCGGTCGGCTTCGCCGGCGATCGCTCATCAGCGGGATCGACTTTCGTTGATTTCTCGTCCTTCAGCGCGTCGTCGGTGAGACGGGCGGCATTGCTGTGCGTGGTCGGCAAATGAGGCCGATCGCCGGCCGGCACAAGGACGGCCGAAAGAATTCCCAGGGTAATGAGGATCGATTTCATGGCAGTGACTCCGTTGGCCAGGGGTGTGCGAATCCCTCCGTGGATTCGTTCAAGCCCCTTACGACCGGCGCGATTTCAGGGTTCAGTATAAATCGACCAAAGCCGGTCGCCGGCCGGAGTGGCGACCTCGGCCGTCCAGCGTATACTCATATTGATGTTTCAGTAATAGAACGACGCGTCGAGACCCGCCGCGAACATGGACCGGTCGGGGCGACGAAGGACCCATCTTCAGGAGGCTTCCAGCATGAACCGCCGATTCATTTCCGCCATGTCCGCCATCGCCCTGTCCACCGTACTCTTCACCGGCTGCCAGGAGAAGAAGTCTGACGGGCCGAGCGCGACCGGAACGAACGACGTCGCCGCCAAGCTCGCCAAGGCCGACGCGGTCGACGGCAAGACCGACAAGGTCGTGGCCAAGTGCGCCGCCTGCTCACTCGGCATGGACGGATCGGCCGAACACGAGCTGGCCGTCAAGGACTACAAGATGCACTTCTGCAGCGCGGACTGCAAGAAATCGTTCGAGGCCGATCCGGAGAAGTCGGTCATGGCGATGAAGATCCCGTAACGACGCGCCGACGTTTTGTCTAGCTCGGCTCCGCCGGGTGCCCCATCCCTTGCGCAGCAGGGATGGGGGAAGGAGAAGCGGCCGATCGGCGTTTCCGTTTAGCCCAGCTCCGCCAGGAGCAGGGTGCCGTGCGTACGGCGCTCGATACATGAATAGCATTCGACGCCGAATTCGCCAATGGGTCAGTCTCGCGCCGACTGACATAGACATTGCGAAGATCCGCCAATTTCGCCCTCTTCGCACTCACCGTCGCCCTGGCGGGCGGCGGCTAAACGGCGAAGCCGAATCGGAGCCTGCACCCCCGAGTAAGCGCCGCATTGCTGCTCGACGGCCAACCGTGACGCTCATAGCTCCATTTCGATCGCAGGAGGTGGGGCACAGAATAAGGCCACCCCCTACCCGAACCTCGCCGCGATCGGCATGCGCCGGCCGATGCCGAACGCCCGGCTGGTCACCTTCAGACCGATCGCCAGCTGCTGCCGCTTGTACTCGTTGCGATCGACCATGCGTATGACATCGCGCACGACGCGTTCGTCGAAGCCGAGGCCGATGATTTCCCCCGCCGATTTCTCCTGCTCGATGTATGCCAATAAGATGGCATCCAGCACGTCATACGGCGGCAGCGTGTCCTGATCGCACTGATCCGGCCGCAGTTCGGCCGATGGAACCTTGGTCAGCGTCGATTCCGGAATGATCACCCGGCCCGCCCGTGTATTCGCGAGTCGCGACAGCTGATAAACCATCGTCTTGGGCACATCGCTGATCACCGCCAGCCCGCCGCACATGTCGCCGTAGAGCGTGCAATACCCGACCGCCACTTCGCTCTTGTTTCCCGTTGTTAAGAGCAGCCAGCCGAACTTGTTGGACAGCGACATGAGCAGATTGCCGCGCGTCCGGGCCTGGATGTTCTCCTCGGTGACATCCGGCGGGCGCTTCTGGAAATGCTGTGCCAGCTGCTCTTCGAACATGTCGTGAATGCGGGCGATCGGGATGATTCGAAAGTCGATGCCGAGATTCGCCGCCAGGTCTTCGGCGTCCTTCACGCTGTGCTCGCTGCTGTACCGCGACGGCATCGCCACGCCGTGAACGCGATCCGCACCCAGCGCCGCCGTGGCAATCGCCGCCACGAGCGCCGAGTCAATTCCCCCCGACAGCCCGATGACCACCTCGCGAAAGCCGCACTTGCCGACATAATCGCGCGTGCCCATCACCAGCGCATCCCATACCGACGCCACCGGCTCGGGATACGCCTCGACGCGGTTCGACGCCGGCTGATCGAGATCAACAAAGAGCAAATCCTCTTCGAACGCCTTCGCTCGCGCGATCACCCGGCCGGTCGCGTCGAGCGCCATGCTCGCGCCGTCGAACACCAGCTCATCATTCCCCCCCACCTGCGCCGCGAGCAGCACCGGCACGCCCTTCGACTTCGCATGGCCGCCCATCAGCTGTTCACGAAAGGCCTGCTTGCCCATGACAAACGGCGAGGCCGACGCGTTCACCACGATCTCGGCCCCGGCAGCCGCCAGTTCGTCGATCGGCCGGCGTCGATAAAGCTGCCGCGAAAAGAGCTGCCCGTCGGTCCAGAGGTCCTCGCAGATCGAAACGCCGATGCGCACGGACCGCCCCGCCAGGTTGAACTCGATCACGCTCGCGCTCTCGGCCGGCTCGAAGTAGCGGTGTTCGTCGAAGACGTCGTAGGTGGGCAGAAGCGATTTGAAGACGCGATGGGCGATTTCGCCGTTGCGAAGATGCGCGAGGGCGTTATAGACCGGCCGGCCGACGGTCGCGTCGTTGCGCTCGACATAGCCCACCAGCACATCCGGCCCGCCCTTCGTCATCTGCGCGAGTTCACGAACCGCCGCCACGTTGGCGCTGACGAAGCTCTCCTTCAACAGCAGGTCCTTCGGCGGGTAGCCGCAGACCGCCAGCTCGGGAAAGACCACTAGCGCCGCCCCGGCCTCACGGGCGGAGGCGTACGCCGCCATGATCTTCTTCGAATTGCCGGGGAAGTCGCCGACGATGGGGTTGACCTGCGCGAGAGCGATTTTCATGCCGTGAAATTATAGTCGGCGGGCGATTCGGCGATACACCGCGATGCGGCGCGTCGCGGGTGTTGTCAGGTCGCCTTGTGTCCGGTCGGAACAGGCCGCGTCACGTCGAACGACTCACCCCCCGACCCCGCTGTGCATCCGCGGCCCCGGCGACTGACGGGCGAGGATCTCGGCCTCGGCGACGAGGAACTCCTCCCACCGCCGATCGACGGCCGCGTTGTCGCGGATCAGCCTGCGGGCCAGATCGATGAACGTGAGGTAGTGGCCGTTCTCGGAGGCCCAGAGATCGGCGTAAAGCCGCTTGAGTTCCCGGTCGTCGCAGACGCGTGCCAGCGCCTCGAACCGCTCGCACGAGCGGGCCTCGATCAGCGCCGAGACCATCAGCCGGTCCATCAGTTCCACCGGCGTGCCGTTGCGAACCAGCTTCCGCAGATCGGCCGCGTAGGGGTTGCGATGAAACTTCGACATGACGCCGCCGCGCCGCGTCAGCAGCCGCACGACGGTCATCAGATGATCGGCCTCATCCCGCGCGACGGCCGCCATCTTCTCGACCCAGTAATCCGGCGGCGCGGGCTCGGGCCATCGATCGATCAACTCGAGCGCATTGCCCGCGGCCTTCTTTTCGAGATGGGCATGGTCGTTCAGCAGCGCGACGGGATCGGTGAGCGCCGCGACGGCCCACGCATCTGGCGTGCGGGAGCGGAGCGGGAGATCGGTGGAGGTCGTCTGCATGGCTGGTGAATACTACTTCGAGCCAAGTGAGCGCTCAAATTGAGAGTCGGTTTGATTTAAAGCGGAGTCAGGAGGTACCGCACCACAATGACCCGGGCGGGAACATCGGCCGTCCAGTCGGAGAATTCGAATGTGACCAGCGGGGCTCCCAGATCGAATCGCATTCGGGTTTTCGACTTCCAGTTTGAAAACACAGGCGCCATTTTGTCAGTCGAGATTCGAATCGACGACTCGCTGCTGGAGGCGAGTTCAAGGTCCACTTCAGCGCTCAGTGAACTTCCAGACTCATCAAACAGTGCATTTGAAAAGGTCAGGGCCGCTCCGACCTCCTGATACGACACACTCGAGACCGTGCCGCCGCCCGCCGCCTGGCCGGTGGATTGGATAATCGGAACCGACGAACCCAATGAGACCTTGTACTCATCGTTCAGGTCGGCCGGCCGGTCGATGTCCACCACGCGCCGGGCCGTGCCAAGTTCGCCAAGCATTTTTGCAAAATCCGACTCGTCACCCGCGACCTCGCGCAGTGAGGTCATTCTCGTCAGAAGTTCGGAGGTCGGGGTTAATAGCACTTCATAGACGCTGACTTTCACATTCACGGCGGGACGTGCGGTCGATGCGCCGCCGGAGTCCTGACTCTCGGTCCGTTGGGAGTCCGATGACGCGGACTGAACGGACCCCGATCGAGCAGACTGCTGCGACGCCGCTGCGGCAGGCTGATGAGATTCAGTGGCGGCCGGCTGGCGGGACTCCCCGGCCGAATCGGAGCCCGTCGCCTGAATCAGTCCGAACGTAACGGCGGCCAGCGCCGCGACGACACGAATCGATGCGTGCATGAAATTCTCCTGAGAGATCTAAGATGCTTTCTGCCGATGCGGGACTGGAACCAATCCCGGTCGATCAGAAGACACGGGGCGAATCGGTAAGGTTAGTGCGTTTTTCTCATTTTCAAATGGGTCGTTTTATTTATCGCCAAAGTGGCCGGGGGTGGCCCAGGGTCGGTATCCCGACCCTGGGGGCTCGATTTTCGTTTGATGGCGATTATCACATCTGCGGTCTGAATGCGTTCGAGCGGGAGGAAATCGAATCCCTGAGGGCGAGTACACCCGGGGCCACCCCAACTCTGCATTTCCTTCGCCCGGTCGGGCGCCCGATCGCAGCCCCGGGCTTTCAGTCCAGGGTGAGCCGCCCCCCAATGGTCTCCCCGTCCGGAGGACAGACGAATCCCAGCGTGCGTCATCGTCCCGGCATCCCCCGAAGACCCGGTCACTGACACCGGAATCGGGAGACTTCGCTCCGAATCTGCCCGGATCCGGGTTAAGAGTGCCAGGGCTCGGCCCAATAATGCCATGGTTCTCCGCGAAACTGCCAAGGTTCACCGTGAAACTGCCACGGTTCGACGCGAAACTGCCCGGGTCTGCAGCGGAACTGCCAGGGACTGTCACGAAACTACCCGGTTCGGCGCTGAGACATCCGGGATTTGCGGGAAAACATCCACTTTTCGCGACGGATT
>CALLKH010000279.1 GCA_938008425.1 uncultured Planctomycetaceae bacterium
AGGTCGGGCATGATCGGCATGATCAGGCCAATACCCATCGCGTCGATCATCACCTCAAGATTCTTCTCGATCGAGATACGCCCCGTCCATAAGGCGATGATTTCGCGTGGGGCGATTCCGAGCGTGAATCTCGCCGCCGCGCGGTCTTCGTCGCTGGGCGGACGATGACAGGAAGGGTTCACCCCCCCGTGAACAGGATGGCATTTTCGATAAGGTACCCGGTGCGCGGCGATGACACGGCCGCACGTGGATTCGCTGTCGAACACGATCGCATCGGCGGCGTGAAATGCAGCTCGCTCATTTGCGGTCTTCAACCGCCGGTCAAGTGCAAAACAGGCTCGCCGAAGTCCGGAATAACGAATCTCTCGAGTGCGGTCGGCGGCGTCGTGCAACAGCGTCGTTCCCCCGCAGACGAACATGAGCGGCGAGCGCGGGTTCAGTTCGCGATAGGCGACGACGGCCTCGGGCTGACACGAGATGAAGAGATCGTGGTCGAAACTGATGGCCGACACCTGGCGACGGGCAGACCGGCTGCGCGCCTGCGCCTGAAAGGACCAGTGAATCGGCCGCGCGTCGACGGCAGGCGTCTTGATTAAGGGAATCCCGTCAACCTCACTGCCCTCCACATCCGTCTTCGCGGCACTGACCGCGAACGTCACCATGTCGCCCCGGCGGACCAGTTCATTCGCGAGACGAATCGCGCGAATCGAGAGGCCGCACATCGAGCGCCGCAGTGTGGGCATGTGCCAGAGGATGTTCATGGGCGTCCTCCGATTGGAGAGACAACCTTGATGGTCGGGATGGCGGGCGATGAGTCCGAGGCCGGCTCGATGCATTGCCGCTTGCTGACTCGGCACGTCTTGAGCAGCTCGGCGAATTGCCGGGCCTGGGTCGATCGCAGGTACGGGGCAAGAAACTCGCGGGATCGACCCAATTCCTGGGCCGGCACCTGCGAATCCAGCAGCTTCGCCTCCAGTGCGGCCGAGAGCCTTTCAATAGCGCCGTCGCCGTGATGAATAACCGTCGTGTTCCCGGCGCGGCCAAGGATGCGAGCGAGCTCTGTTCCGGCGTGAACCAACGCCACGACGTGACGACCGAACGCGAGGTACTCGAACACCTTTGCGGGAATGCAGTACCGCCCGCCTTCGTTGAGCGGGGTCATCAGGAAGAGAGCATCGGCGGAAGCCATCGCACGGATCGCCTCGGCATGACTAACGCGGCCGCGAAAAACAAATCGGGCAAGGTCCGTTGAATCGAACTTCTCGCGCTGTGGACCTGATACATGGCCCACGACATCGATGCGCAATCGTTTCGTCAGATCCGGACGGCGCGAGACAAGCGCTCGCACTGCCAGGCGAAGCGGTTCAACCGACTGGGCGCCGTAAAAGGCGCCGACGTATCCCAGTTTGAAGAGCGATGCGGCCGA
Source organism: uncultured Planctomycetaceae bacterium (assembly GCA_938008425.1). GTDB lineage: Bacteria > Planctomycetota > Phycisphaerae > UBA1845 > UTPLA1 > JADJRI01. The sequence goes on from CALLKH010000279.1 coordinate 1,427, forward strand.
TTCGGCGGAAACGCGGGCTGGCGTCTTTGGCAAGGCCTGCCCGATCGGAGTCGAAGATGACTCAACGGGGGCATCGGCCGGGTCGAATCCATTGGGGATGAAGACAAACTTCGAGGCAAACCGGGATCCGTAACGTGTGACCAGCCTGTCGGCGAGCTCGGGGCAAGTAACGACGACCCGATCGGTCGATCGAACAATCTGCCGCTCGACCATCGCACGCCAGCGGGCCTGTCGCAGACCCGCTTTCGTTGAATCGAAGGTGAAATTATCGCGTATCGGGTCGCGGAGATCGGCGATCCAGGGCAGACGGTATTCGCGCTTCAATGTTGCGCCGATCCGGTGAACGACGTGCGGCGGCGATGTCGTCAGTACGACATCGATTCCGTGGCGGCGAATGATGCGCCTCGCCGCGCGCAGCGCCGAGCCGACCCAGAGCGATTCGACCTCCGGAAGTCGAAGCCGGCCGGACCACCGCTCAAATCTCCAGTACAGCCGTCTTTCGATCGACAGGGGCAGCCAGCGACCGAGTCCGGCGTTCACGCCCGCGGCGAGACCGCCGGGTTCAAAACCGCGGACGGGATGAACAATCACCCGCTCGCCCAGTTCATCCAGCAGCGTCTCGTCCATGGCAGAGTAGTGCCGATGTCCCGCTGTGAGGACGTGAACAGTCCAACCATGTTGCGGAAGATACTTCGCGAGCTTCAGCGCGCGCTGAACCCCGCTGCCGCCGAAGGGCGGGAATTGGTAGGACACCAGCAGGACACTGCGACGATCCATGTCGCTCACTTCACTCGATCCGTCGAAACTTCGACTTCCACAACTCAAACCAGCCGCGTGCGAACCAGTTCCTGCACGCGCCACGGCCACCTCGATTTGCCCGCGGGCGCTTCGAGAATTCGGGCCAGGCCGCGCTTGATCCGCCATCTCGATCGAAGGCCCCGTCCCCCACCGCCATCCGGCGCGAGGGCGATTTCACCAAGTGCCCGAGTAATACCGCTGACCGCCTGATCGAGCGTCGGCCGCCAGCCCAACTCGTCGTACAGGCACGCGACGCCGAAGGGATTCCAGATGGTCTCGTACCGCTGGCGATTGGTGATCCGCATCGGCGTCCAGCGGGCTTCCGGTCCCGGTCCCCAGACGTAGTGCGGACACTCGCACAGACTCGCGAGGTGAAGCCCGCCAGTTGACGCCCCGACCGCGAGACGAGTCAAGGACAACTGTCGAACGGCTTCGCCCAGCGTTGAGGCATAGGCCGCGACTCGTAGTCCCGACTGCGAAAGCCTCTCGGCCAGCGCAGTCCACCATTCGGCCGGTTGGTTGCGCTCTCCGGCCAGCGTTCGCATGCGTGCCACGAGGACGACATCTGATGCGATCGGCGCATCCTTGCGCAGCCGCATAAACCGCTGTACCCCCCGCTTGGTCGGCCATAATGACGAATCAAACGGCGGCATCAGCCACTCGGCGCCATCGGCATCCACGGCCTGCTGCCCGAGCGACTCTTCTACCTGTGCCATTAGCATGGCTGCCAGCATCGGCGGCGTGATGGGTATACCGTCCGCGTTGATGCGATGATCATCATTGGCCTCGCCCGGCCAGTCGAATCGCGGCATCGGGCAGAATCGCACGCGGCGGCCGTCGATGAGGTCGGCGTAGATCGTGCGGCGATCCGGCGCGGCGGCGAGGTACACGCGATCGTACGGCCCCTCGCGAATGACTTGTCGGACGCGTCCCTGCCAGTTCATCAGTTCCCAGCCGAACTCGCCGAGGTACGGCGGAACGACGAGCGTGCTAGACTTCGCCATCGCTCACCTCCTGCGGCGGCGCCATGTGGGCGTTGGCGGGCCATGCCTCGATCATTTTCTCGAATTCAAGCTGCGAAGCGCACGGTCCGGGCTTTCGGCTCAGCTCATGCGGCGACGTCACCCCGACGTTCATCCGTCGTCGCATGTCTACGACGGCCCGATGCCCCGAGGCGACGACCAGCCGCTTCGTGGTGTCGTTGTAGTGTCGCTTGAGGCCAAACGGATAGGCGAATGACGTCGGCAGCCGGCTGGTCAATTCGAGCAGCTTTCGCCGGGCGATGTCGATTTCCGTGGACTGCTGCTGGGCCGTCAGCGCCGCGAGCACGGGATGGGTGTCTGTGTGATTGCCGAATTCGACGTAGTCCGGATCGGCGTCCGCGATGTCCTCCGACGTGATGTACGGAGCGTGCTCCGCTGCGAGCTCAGGCCCGCTGGTCCCCACTGCCGCGAGAATGGACTCCAGCACTTCAGGAAGATCATGTCGGTAATAGAGGCGGGCATAGTGCTGAAGCGATTCGCCGGCCTCAATCGGCGGCCACCCTGCCGCCTTCAGCGTCAGGCGTACGCGATCCTCGTGGCCGCTTGCGCAGAGCCAGGCGAGCTTGTGCTGCCAGAGCAGATCGCGGTTGCCGATGACCGAGGTCACCGGAAACACCGTCATCGGGATTCGCCGGCGATAAAGGATCGGCATTGCGATTCGGAGTGTGTCGGCGAAGCCGTCATCAAAGGTGATCACGACGGCGCGCTTCGGCTGCTCGCCCCGCTCGAGCGTTTCGGTCAGCTCGCGCAGGCCGATGATTTCGAAATGTCGGGCGACGTAGTCGATCTCCGCCTCGAATGCGGTCGGCGAATGTCGCATGCCCGGCATCTGGGTGAAAATGGACTCTTCCCGCGAGATGCTGTGATAGGTGAGAATCGTCGTGCAGTGGTCGTTGTAACGCCGGCGCAGACTTCGCACGAGCTTTCCCGTCCAACGATCGAATCCGGTTTCCGAGATAGATGCCAACATCACGCATTACCCCCTGAGTTTGCGCCGCCTGCCGGCGACTTCATTCATGATTTCCGCGAGCCGACCCGTCTGGTAGCGCCGCGTCAGCGGAGCGAGCGAACTGAGCGATCGAACCTGATCGGGTGAGTTCGCGATTCTTCGAGCGAACCATCCGGCGATGGCCGACGCGATGGCGGCCGCGTCATCCGGCTCACAGATCGAGACACCCTGAAAGCGTGCCAATGTTTTCGCCGCCGCGCCGTCCGCGGGCACGACCGCGAGAATGGGTCTGCCGCTGCCGAGGCACTCGTAGACCTTGGCGGTTGAATCCAGCGCGCCGCCCGACATTTTCGGGAGAATGACGACGTTCACGTCCGCCTCGAGCATGGCCTGTGTCGCCATTGCGTGGGACACCAAGCCGTAATGGCGAACGCAGTTCGAATACGCCGGGACATCCAACAACCCGGCGTGGGGACCGACTCGGCCATAGAAGTCGAACGTGGCGATCGCGCGGGCCTCCGGGTTCCCCTCAAGAAACCGGCGAAACCCTTCGAGCACGACGTCCGGCCGTCGCGTGTCGTAAAGCGAACCGGCATAGACGAGTCGAAATCGATCGGCGGCCCTCTTCGACTTCGCGTCCGATTCGTCGCGATTGAAGTCCGACGGATCGAAGCCGTTCTCGACGGTCACGAATTTTCGGCGTGGAATCGTCGCGTAACGCTCGGCGAATCGAGCGGTCATCGCATCGTTCACACTGACGACGCGCGACGCATTTCGCATCACCGCCGCCTCGGCGCGTTCGGCGAGTCGACGGCCGCGCGGCGAATTCCACTGATCCCAGTGGATGTACTCGACCCACGGATCGCGAAACTCGGCGATCCAGGGCCGGCAGATGATCTTTCGAACAGCCAGCGCGATGAGATGATCGCTGAACGGCATGCCGCTGGAGTAGATCGCATCGAAGCGGTGGTGGCGATGCAGCCTGAGTGCCGCCCGTACGGCAGCACCGATCCGCCAGATTCCGCGATCCGGGAAGGCGAATCGATCATGAAAGGCCTGCAGCCGCCACGCGATGCGATCAACCCAGTTCGATGCGCCAAGGGATGTCATTCGGGCCAGACGGTCCATCCAATCGCCGACTTGGGCGGATAAATTCTTCGGCCAGTTCTCCCAGAATTCGCCGAGTCGATGAACGATCACGTCGGTGGGAACATCAAACAGGCTCTGACGGTCGACGCCTGGCGTCGCCATGTCGAGGCCGTCATTGTCAGCGGGTAGTGCGCCGGTAAGCACAACCGGCCGCCAGCCGAAGTCGCCGAGATACTTGACGTGTTTGCGAATCCGCGTCGCGCCGACGGAAGCCGCCGGGGGAAAACGGGTGGCGATGACGAGAACGCGGCGCTCCCGCATCAGTGACGGCGTTGACGCACCGGCTGTCGGCGACGACAGCGGCTCCGACGGAGCATGCGGTGTGGGACCATCATCAGCAGCAGACGTCACGAGGCGGGGAAAGGCCTGCAAGGTCGTGACGGGCGCGGAATCACCGACCACGCGCTCGCAAAGCGCGGCATCGGCTTGTTCCCATGCGTGCGACCGTCGGTGCATGATTGAATCCTGAAGCGCGCCAGCCGTCGGCGCGCAAGTTCGAGCGGCTCCGATGAACCGTCTCATAAGCTTTATCGTGCATCGGAGAAGCGGACTAAAGTCCCATCAAATATGGGGTTTACGACGGTTGGAGGGCTAAGAAAACTGCCTTGCCGGGCGGCGTTCCTGCGCGGTGATGCAGCGCCGGCGGGCCGGGCGAAGAGCCTCAGGGTGCGGGCGTTCGAACTCGGCGCCGTTGGGTCGCAACCGGAGTTGCCGGCGTGAGACCTTCGGCGTCAGCGGAACGAGCCGAAGTACGCGCGATCGGCAGTTCTTGCGCGTCGGAATTGGCGTTGCCGACGACGATGTCCTCGAATCTGCTCATCTCGACGTCCCACGAGTGGGCGGCCGCGACGTACCGATAACCGGCCAATCCGATCGTGTCGCAACGTTCATCACTCAGGCAAAGATGGATCACGTGCTCGGCGAACAGCCGATCGGACTCACCGACGAGCAGATCTCGGCCGGGCACGGCGTCGATCGTTTCGGCAACCGACGGCGTCACGACGACGGGAGCGCGGCGCC
>CALLKH010000280.1 GCA_938008425.1 uncultured Planctomycetaceae bacterium
GCTCCACTTCCAGTTCCGCGCGCGTCGTCGCCACCAGCCCGAGTTCGCTCTTCTGCTGCTCGACTGACTTCAAGATCGCATTGGCGTTCTTCAGCTGAAGATGATGCGCGACGATCCACACGATCATCATGGCGATCATGGCGACGACGCATCCCGTCCGCTGGCGCAAGGCGCCCTTGACCGAGCGCTGCTCGTGGTAAGTCTTCGGGATGAAATCACAGTCCATCATCATTTGCGTCTAACGTCCGTTCGTCACACGACGGCCTTGGCCGTGATGTCGCCGCCGATCGACCGGTCCGCGATTCGCGAGCCCGTTCGCACCCACGCCGACCCGCGCAGCGCGAGGCCGCACGCCGTCGCCCAGGCGGGCTGCATCGTTCGCCGGTCGCGCCCGCCGAGGTCCCCGAGCCGTCCGATGCCGCGCATCGGATGTCCAACCATGCAGGGAACGTTGAAGGCCTGGGTCAGCGTCGGCGCCAGGATCGGTTCATACGCCTCGCCGCCCACCAGCGTCAGGCTGTCGGGCCTTTGACCGCGAAAAGTCACGGCGAAGTATCTCAGGCACATCTGAACGTCCCGGCTCAACCGTTCAATCAGCGGTTTGACGGCGTCCTTGAGTGCCGCGCGAATGTCTTCCGGGACGGTCGTCTGATCATCATCGCGGCGACCGCCTCCCTCACGCATGATTCGCAGCCGAAGATCGGCCGCCTCCTGGAGACTGATCGAAAGCGCCTTCGCAACCGCATCGACAAGATGCCGGCCGCCGACTTCGACCTGCTTGATGAAGTTGATCTCGGAGCCTCGCGTGATCACCACATTCGTGCCGCTGAATCCAACGTCAAGGAAGACGTTGATGGCGTTCACATCCTCGGAACGGCGAAGGAAGCGAACAAAGCTTCTCGCAACGGCGCAGGGCGTCAGATCGATCGCGACCGGCGAAAGCTTCAGATTCTCGAGAACCGCCAGCCTCGACGTCACCGCGTCGTCCGGCGCGGCGAATACGATCACCTCTTCCTTGATTTCGTTGCCGTGTCGAACCTCGCCCACCGGAATGAATCGAACCTGCGCCGACGACCGGCTGAAGTCGAACCGCTCCGACGCCTCGAACTCCACCGCGGCCGCCAGTTCCTCCGACGGCATGCGCGGAAGCCGGACGTTCTTGAGCTGGAATTCGCCGTTCCCGAACGCGGTGACCACTTCGCGGCCTTCAAACGGCCCGCGCCGAAGGCAGTCGGCCACGGCGCGCTCAACCAGCTCGTTCATGTCCGTCGACTGGGGAATCTCACTCGGGAACTCCGCGTGCGCAGCTGCAACGACCGTCGGCTGACCCAACTCACTGGAGAGCTGAAGCAGCTTCACGCCGGATGAACCGATGTCCAGGCCGATCGGCCCGCACTTTTTCCTGCGGCGAAAATTCACCTGGCCTCCCTACGGTAAGACTGCCCTCGATCCGCACTCAACGCCGATTGCCCCCGGCGACGGAACCCGACTACTCTCTTACTTGAGCGGCGAAAGCAACTTCTTGACGATCTTCCCCAACTCGTCCACGACCGTCTCGGTATCCGCGGCGACCGTCTCGACTGTGCCTGCGACCGCCCCGACGGCTACATCGAGCAGATCGCCGTCGACGCTGATGCGTACAACCGGCGTGGTGTCGTCCTTCAATGACCCCGTCGAGGCGAACTCAATCGCCTGTTCGTCGCCAAATCCGGCGCCCACCAGTTCGACATGGGAGAATCGGCTGGTGCCGGGACCAACCTTCACGCGAAACGGCTTTCGGATCACGGGGTGAAGAATGGGCGTCGTCGGCGTGGATTTTCGGGCCAGCCAGTACTCATTCGTCATCGGGCTGAGCTTGACGATCACCGGGTCCGAGGGATCGGTGATCGTCTGGCTCCTGGCGTAGCCCAGGTCCGCCTGGAACTTTTCCGTAAAACCCCGTCGCTCTTCCTCGATGACGGCGTCGTTGTCCGGCATCGCGGTCACGAACACGATCGAGGCAATCGCCACGACGACCATCAACTCAGTCAACGTGTAGGCTCGTCGCCGATTCATATGTTCCCCCCCAAAAATGCCTGCCGTCGAAGCGCGCATCAGCGCCCCGCGCAGCGTGTCATCCAGTTCAGCGATCAGGGCGATCGCTTTCCTGAGAACGGACTGACCGTCGTCCCGCCCTTCGTTCGGGCGTCGCCGTCCGTATCCAGTTCATCGGGAGACGCGACGCGAACCTTCACCGTCCGTGTCTCCAGGTGCCGGGCGATCCGGTCCAGTAACTGGTTCGTCACCCGCAATTCGTCCACGATCTGCTGCCGTTGCAGCCCCGTGTCCGGTATCTGCGCGCTGGCGGCCGGCAAGAGACTCGGCCGGCCGTCCAGTAACGCGGCGGCGATCACCGCCAGCAAACCGACGACCGCCACACGATACCACCGCGTCACTCGCTCGCTTCCGTCATTTCTGAATTCGTTCATCGTGACACTCCTTTGTCAATCTTCCGTCCATCGCACGACGGTGATCGGCTCCCGCGTCGCAGCCTGTTCGAAGTTGTAAAACCAGCATCGACCCGGGTCCCAGTCAAGTACGACTTGTGAGGTGCTGTCCTGAATTTCAATGGATCCCGTCAGAACAGTCGAACCTCTTATGCCAATCCTGGCGCCGCTCCTGTTGTTATCAGATAGCTTCCCACCGACAATGGCTGCCCCGTTCACTGTCAATTGGCTGCCGTTCGACTGAGCGACCACATCACCCGTAACGACTACCCCTGGAAACCCGACGACGGCAGTCACCGAGACTCTGGGCTCGAATTCAAGATTTCCGCTGACCAGAATTGTACCGTTGAAATTCGCATCAGAGTTGAACCTAAAATTGCCATCCCTAACCGCGATGATTCGACCGGGGTTCGTGCTTGTCATACTGATCGCATTCAGCGCCGCCGCCTGACTCGCATCCATCGAGTTGCTGTCCCAAACGTAAGCGGTGTAGGTCTTGCCGCGCAGCGAATACGATTTGTACTTCGACAGCGTAATCGCAGGCGCCGATTGGGCAGGAGCCAGGGATCGTACCGAGGTCGGCGGGCCGCTTCCCAGCAACCAGAGTGCAGTTCCGCACGCCGACACCGCGCCGTTGCAATAGCCAAGTCCGGTCACCGCGCCGTTGCCATGAAGATTACCGACGACCCTCGCCCTGGAAGGAATCGTAATCGTTGACTTTGCCAGAAGGCCGAACGGCAGATTCCAGACCTCGGTGGGAGGGACGATCACTTCCGCTCTCACTGATTTCTTCCCCCGCGTGCTCGATCCGCTCAGCGACCTTCCCTGCGACACGATGCGAAAACGGTTCTTCTGCGTCGCGTGCGCGTTCACGGAAATCGACGTGCTGTCGGAAGTGGCGTCGATCGCTATATTGCTGGCGCCGCGCCAGTAGTCGCCCATCGGCACCGAATCCGGCGGGTTCAGCAGATACCGCTTCGCCAGTTCAACCCCCGAGCCCGCAACATACTGCGCCCGCATGGCGTAGTACCGATTCTCCGCCTCGGGAATCGACGTGCTGTTCGCCTCGAGATACGCGATGCCCACCGACGCGGCCACCGTCGAAATGCCGAGTACGGCAATCAGGATGTAAGCGCGTCGACGGCTTCCTGATCTTCGCGCCCGCAGGTTTGGATTGCGCATTGTCATGCCGATGGGTCCTCCGACTTCTTCGCACCACCCCAACGATTTCCGGTCACTTCGACAGCACCGAAGTCACGCCATTCCAGACCGCAATGAACTTTCGACGTGACATGGGTGTTTCGGTCGTGCCGGAATGCCTCGTGTTGGGCACCAGGAGGTATTCGGCCGGCGCCCGCGGGCCCGCGGCCAGATGAAACACCTGCGGAATATCGCTCACCGTCATCACGAACTCGGTCATCACCAGCCTCGCTTCAACGCCATCGGGATAACCGACGAAACTAAGAGAATCGACGCCCTGTGCGAACGTCTGGCTCTTCGCCCCACCGGATGACAGCGCGGTGTTCATCGCAGCCTCGTCGCTGAACAGCGTCAAACCCACGACATTGACCGGCGCCGCGGCGCCGCCGGTGTCGAAATGCCGGAATCGAATCAGCTTGTTCGACGAGTCGTACTCGATCTGACCGACCTCCTGGAGATCCACCTGCTCGTTTTCGTTGGCGTCGTTCAGCCAGAGCGCGACCTTGTGTGAGCTGACGTAGCCGATGTTTCTCGACTCACGAATGATCCGGCCGATCCTGCCCAGGGCGTAATGCCCCGCCTGTCGCTCAACGCGATAGTCCCGGGTCTGGGTCGAGGCGCTGCTGATCGCAAACAGCAGGCCCGCCCCCGCTGTCGCCGTCAAGGCCGTCGCGGAGGCTGCGATGAGCAGTTCGATCATCGTCATGCCGGCGCGGCGCCAATGTAACTGTCTGATCCGCATATTCGCCATCTCTAGTCCTCGCGGCTGACCAGGCGGGTCAGCTTGGCCATGAGGCGCGACCCGTGAAAGACACTCACTTCAATCCGCGCCAGGCTGTTCGTATCGCCGGACTGCTGGTCGGGAAACGTCACATAGGTCACGGTGACGGTTCGCCAGAAATCCGCCATGGACGGGTCACTCACGGCCGCCCCCTTGAAGTTGCGAATGACGCGATCACTCTCGGAGTAGCCGGAATAATCATCGATGCTGTTGTATTGATGACGCGACGTTTCGCCCGATTCCGGCCCGGGTGTCGGCGCCGATTCTCCGGGCGCGAGGAACGATCGCGCGAGGATTTCCTCCATCAGCGATTCCCCAAGCTCGACGGCCTGCTCAAGCCGCTGTGCTTCGACCGCATTCTGGGTGCCGACGGTAAATGGGAGAATCGCCGTCACGGCGACGATCGCAAGAATGGAGGACGCCATCAGCGCCTCCACCAGCGTGAAGCCGCGCCGAAGAAATGGACGCCCGGGCTCGTGATGGCCCGGCAAGACAGGATGTTTCGATCCGTTTTCAGCAGTCATGTCCGCAACCCTCTCCTCGGCTGATTCGCGGCAAGAGAACGATACAATTCAGACACAGACGGCGGAAATTCCTGGTCCGAGTCGAAGGAGACTAATCGGACGCAGCGACAAACCGACGGTCTCGGAACGCAGCTCGCAACAAAAAAGCGGAGCGGCCGCTCGCGCGACCGCTCCGCATGGAGTCCTCATGCACAGATTGCCGGGACCAACTGTCGGAAGCCGATCCGACTAGAGAGCCTGGTGCGCCACGTCGGAGTCATTGGCGCCAAACTGGCCCGTCGCTTCGACATAGAACCAGCCGCCGGAACCGTCGGCCGCACCCGACTTGATCACGTCGCTGTTATCGAACGGATTCTTCGGAATCGCCTGAAGATAGGGGCCGAAGTCCACGCCCACCGCTCCGGTCTTGTCGGTCTTCGCCGTCATCTGGGCTTTGAACTTAAGGAATTCGGGATACTTCCCGCCGTGCTGAAGCCGGTACAGTTCGATCTGACCGCGAACCGTCGAGAGGTTCGTCGTCAGCGAGCTGCCTCGCGCCTCGGTGCTGGCATCTGAGAACTGCGGAATCACGACCGCGGCCAGAATGCCCAGAATGATCACCACGATCAACAACTCAACCAATGTAAACGCTTTGCTTCGCATCACTCATGACCCCCTTATGTGGCGTCATGGGGACTGCCCCCTCCAACGCCTGCCGACAATCTGAGTTCCACTCCTTGTTGCCGGTACGCACACGCTGCCTACCGCCAATGGTCTTCCGACAGCCAACGTATCGGTTGCGACCATGATTGTCTTTAAGATACGAATCGAGGGCATGCAAAGAATCGATTCCCGTTTGTGCCACGCCGATAACACCGGAGTTTCGAAGCGCTTCCGCCCGACTATTACGCGACAGTTCGGAAAAACCCTGATTCAAGCCGACCGAGAATCTTTGCCCTCCGTCAACCCCTGATCGGGTCCCCGAATCGCCCAAGGGGCCGTTCCCGTCCACACTGTCACAGTTTGCAGGGAAAACTCTGAAGCACTGCCCCCGCAACTCGGGACAAGAGCCGAACACGCCGGGGCGCGATGGCTTTCCCGTTTCCAGTCATGAAGAATCGCTACAATTCCCCGAAATGATCATGAGAATTCCGCCGGCTTCATGCAGCCGCCGGGTTTCCACCGTTCTCTCTAGTCAGCGTCGTGGCCAGAGCTCCGCGAGACGCGTCAGACCGGGCCCGGAGACGGCCCGGAGAAGATGAAAAAGCCCGGCCGATCAGAAAAACACCCGTCTTTTGAACTTTCGAGTCTGGTTGAGACACTCTTCATATAGAAGGAACAACGAAGATCGACATGGACGACGCGGCTTCACTAGATTCGACATACCGACAGGAGGGCCCGGCGGTATGGGGCT
>CALLKH010000281.1 GCA_938008425.1 uncultured Planctomycetaceae bacterium
GGAATCGCTTTCGACTAAGTTGCGTTGAGAAGTAGGTGGGTGCCTGAATGGGTTTTAGAGGGGGACTGGATATTCGGAATGGTGGGTCTAGTGTTTGCCGTTCAGGAAAATTAACAATGATTAGACTATTAGCGAACGGGATCTGGATGCGCGGTGCCTATGGAATCATAGTATTCTTAGGTGTTTTGAATGGCACCGCCTATGGGGAAGATACAGTCTGTGCTCGAGTTTCGATCCAAATTAGCCAGGACGCTGTCATCACCCGCACGGTTTTTCGGGCGACGCTGACGATCACCAACGATTCGCCCGACATGCTCCATCAGGTGTTAGTCGATCTGGACGTCCGCGATTCGGCGAATCAGCCGGCGAACAGCCGTTTCGATGGGCTCTATACGCCTGAAGTGAATCCAAGTATTGGCGATGTTTACGGCGCAGGTGTCATTCCCCCCGGTGTTACGGTCTCCGCAGTCTGGACCATTTACCCAAACGACGCCGCCGCTCCATCATCGAACGCCGAATCCTACACCATCGGCGGCCATTTTTCGTATCTTCAAGGCGGTAACCTCGTCAACGTTCCCCTGTACCCCGCGCCGATTCAGGTCCTTCCCGATGCCAGGCTGTTTCTCAAGTATTTTCTCCAGAGTCCTGTCTACAGCGACAATCCGTTTCCGTTACTCGACGGCACCAATCCGATCGAACCGGCCGAACCCTTCTCGCTAGGACTCCTGGTCACCAACGCCGGCCACGGCGCCGCGCGTGACATGCGAATTACATCCAGCCAACCACGGATCACCCGGAGCGACAACGGCCTCGTGGTCAACTTCAACATTCTTGGCGCCCAGGTTGGAACCCAGTCGATCTCACCGACGCTTGCGGTCACCTTCGGAGATATTCCGCCCGGCGGCTCGGCCGTCGCGCGCTGGTTGATGAGTTCAACGATTCAAGGCGAATTCATCGCCTACAACGCGACGTTTGAACATGTGAATGGGCTGAACAATCCGGCGCTGTCTTTGATCGAACGCGTCGATATCTACGAATTGAATCACGTTGTCTTGTTGCCCGGCGAGGACGCGCTCCCTGATTTCCTGGTGAACAACCGTGGCGTCGAGGGCGGCTGTCCAAGCGCAGATCCCGGCACGGACGACATTCCCGATTGTGTCCATTCGAGTCGTGGCTTGGTTCTGCCCGTTCACGCCATTCTGGGTGGAACGATTAATTCCCCACCGACCAATCAGAATCTGATCGTTCATCTCACGGTCACCGCGGGCCAGGATCATCTGACGTTTATTCGCCTGATGGATCCCGGGTCAGGCTCCTATTCACTCGCCAGGGTGGTGAGACTCGTCGGCGGAGGCGGCGCAGGCGTGGAGATTTCGACAGGTGGCCCGGGCGACATCGTGAACGCATGGACGACACATCGATGGCTTCCGATCGATGGACCGCCTACTGCGGAGGAGCATCGACTGTACATTCTCGATGATCTGCCGTCCGCCGGGGTATATACGTACGAACTCACTTACATGCCGGCGCTTCAGGTGGAAGACGTGATCGTAAACGCAGGGCTTACCCAGCGATCTAATGTGACGGAGGTTGCGGTCGAATTCACCGCCAGCAACAACATGGCCGCACTGATCGGAAGCGGGGGTGTGACCAATGCAGTGACGCTCTGGCGTCGGCCGGTGGGCGGTGGTTCGTTGACGGCTGTGCCTTTGACGGCGGATCGATATACCTATGATTCCGCGATGATGCGTTTGCGGATTGACCTGACAACGGACAGTCAGGGACCGGGAAAGACGACGATTCTCGGTGACGGGAACTATGAATTGCAACTCGTTGCAAATTCAATTCGCGCGACATTCGGCGGCGGGCCGCTGGCGCTTACCGATGGGTCGCAGGACGGCATCTTTCGGTTTGGAGCGGAGTCCGGGCAGAATCTGTTCAGGCTCCGCGGGGATGGGACGGGTGATCGCACGGTGGACGACATGGACGAACAGGGCATTCGTAATTCCTGGCTGCAGATGGTTGGGCAGTCCGGATATAACGCCAATGCCGACCTCAATTCGAGCGGCATCGTGAATTTTCAGGACATCCAGTTGGTTCGCAGCAGCTGGTTGAATATGCTGGAGTTTTGATGCCCAGGGGTACTGTTCAAGAGCTCGGTACTTGCGAAAGCCTCGTCGCCTGCCGGGTCGTGCATCAGGAATGTTTCGAAAGGTTGGGGGCATGAGCAAACTCACTTTGATTGTGACGGCGTTGCTGGTGACCAGCTCAGGTGCGCACGCCGCAAACGTACAGGTGTATCTTAGCGCGGATCATTTGATCCTTTCACCTGGGCAGCAAACAACCGTTCATGTTGCCGCTCAGGTGTTCGATGCCGCACCCAACAATGGGCTCTATGCGTACGCCCTGAACCTGCTCCTTGACGGCATCGATACGGGGGTGCTTCATATTGATACGGTTACGCAGTTCGGGATGCCGGATCCACTGTTTAGCAGCAGTGGTTCGATCGATGGCTTCGGTCTGCACGATGTCTATGGCGGTGACGGCGGATTCTTCACCGACCCAACCCGGGGCATTGGTGCCCGATACCAATTCCTTCAGATTGAGCTGACCGCGGTGACACCAGGAACAGCGAAGGTTGTGGCCGAAACTGCTAATAGCGCAGTCTTCATCGGTGTGCCTGACGGTTTTTTAGTTCAAGAGCCTGGGCCCGTCGTCGTAGACTACGGGGAGCCGCTCTCGATACAAGTTATTCCCGAGCCGGCGAGCGCGGCGGTTGGCATCGTCGGAGCTTCCCTCCTGATGTGGCGGCGACGCGGACGGCACTGACGGGAATCGATTCTGTTGACGCCGAGTTGCAGTATCGGAGCTCGGTCAATGATTTGATTCAGCGCGGCCGATGGTGCAGGCGGTCTGGATTCGCCGTTCGATGACAGATCTTGCGGTTCAAAACCGGCCATTTCGATTACCGAGTCATCGGGACGGCGCAGCCACTGCGAGCCCTGCCGAGCGGTGATCCTGGAGGCGCTGGAGCACGGCCTGACGGCCCAGCGGATCTGGCAGGGCCTTCGAAGTGATCACGGCTTCAAACAAAGCTACCAGTCCGTTCAATGATTTGTGCGTCACATGCGATCGGCACGATCACTGCCGTTCCGGAGAATGGAATGCGAGCCGGGCGCCGAAGCACAGATCGACTTCGGCACCGGAGCACCAGTCATTCTTCCAATTGATTCTGATCAGCCCTGCGGCAAAACACGTCGTCGCCGGACCCATGGCATTCGCGTCGTGCTCAGTCATTCACGGAATGCCTACAGCGAATCGGTTTATCGCCAGACCACCGACGACTTCATTCGCGGTTTGGAGAATGCGTTTCATCACTTCGGCGGCGTTGCCAGGACGCTGATCATCGACAACCCGAAGGCGGCCGTCACCCAGGCGGACTGAAACGATCCGGAGCTCAATCCTGAGATCGAGGCCTTTTGCCGGCACTACGGCGCGATCCTATTGCCCACCAAACCTTATACTCCGCGCCACAAGGGGGAGGTCGAACGCCAGGTCGGTTACTTAATGAGGAACGGCCTCAAGGGGCGCGCCTTTACCAGCCTTGAAGAGGATAATGCGATAAGATTCACTGGGTAAGCACCGTCGCCGGCACGCGCATTCACGGCACCACAAAGCGCCAGGTTGGCAAGGTCTTCGATGCGGTGGAACGACCGGCGCTCCTCCCCTTTCCGATCGAACGATTCGCCAACTTTTGGGAGGGGCAGCGGCGTGTTCACCGCGACAGCCACGCCGAGGTGGATAAGGCCCACTACTCGGTATTGCCGGAATAGCTCGGCTGGCCGGTTTGGGTTCGCTGCGATGGCCGGACCGATCACGTATTCGACAGCCGAAGCGAACAGATCGCCAATTACGTAAGATTACGCGAACAGGCGGCGGCGCGGCCGACAGCGTCCTTTGATCTTACCAAAGTTTTTTACCATGGCTCGAATCATTGCCGCGTGCGCGTGCCGCAGCAGTTCTCCGTCTTTTTGACGTCGCTCTGCCCGCTGGGCTCGCAGGCGCCTGTTGCGATGTTCAATCGACTCATGACAAGACGCAACATACGCCTCGTGTGGCCACCTCAAATATGCACCTCGACAAATGAGATGGCAACGTCGCCATTTAGGGAATTCAGTTGTCCCTGATCGCATTTTTGCTTGAACGGGCACGCACGCAGGTCAAGACACGGATAGGCTTTAATGTCTGTGAAAAACGCCCGTGTAAAAGGCGGTACATATGATGCTCTGAAACACTCGTACATCTTCGCCGTGTGAATACGAGTCCAATGTGATTTTTGAACATCGCTGGCTCCGAGGGGAAGCTGATCGACTTGCCTTGCGTACTGTTGAGCGAGTGCGGCAGGAATGCGTGAACAGATATCCATCACAATATCTGCTGAGAACGTCGTACGCAATCGCTTTTCACCAGGCGTGTGTTTGGACTCACTGGTCTCGTACAAGTGAACGGTTCTAGCAACGAGTGACGTTGCCAGCCGCAGCGCGCCCTCCCACGGGGCAGTGAGTGTTTCTTGTAGATACTCGGCGACTATAGGGTACTGCGCGTGAGCTGGAAAAGAGCGCACTTGGTGACTGGGCATGACGCTTAACACTGGGGCGGCGAAAGAAAGACGCTGGTCGAAATACTCATGAAGGCGGTCCTCCAGGTCCTCGACCATAACATCTGGATCCCAACCTGAGAGCGGCTGATCTGGGCACTCGTGAAGCAATGCGTAGAGGAGATGCATTGTCGATTCTCGTTCAAGCTTCGATGCTTGTGACTGTCGCAGAATTCTTCCAGACGGCACCTCGGTCGAGAAGATGCTTTACGTGGCCATTTCACGATTGTATATAGAGCGTCTCACATTGAAACGCTAAAGGTCGTCGAGCTGCTCGAAGACCTAGCGGGCCGCTAAAAACTCTCACTTTTCCTCCCCTTTGTGATTCGGAGTCTACAATACCCGCGTTCGTATCATGGAGGATTGAATCTTGCGTGGACACCCGGGCGATGGCAGCGACTTGTTTCACACGTTTCACCTGGAGGACATCGTCCCGGCGGCCCATCCGCTGCGGATGATCAAGCAACGGTCCGACGCGATTCTGCGCTCCATGTCGCGGCGATTCAACGAGGCCTACGGCAAGACCGGCCGGCTTAGCGTGCCGCCGGAGCGGCTCATCAAGGCCATGCTGCTGCAGGCGCTCTTCAGCATTCGCAGCGACCGGCAGCTCTGCGAGCAGATCCAATACAACATGCTGTTCCGCTGGTTCCTCGACAAGACATCGTCGGAGGCGGTCTGTACGCCGGAGTCGTTCTCCATGAATCGCGAGCGATTCGACGTCTACGAGTTGCCGCGCCAGATTTTCGATCGCGAGGTGAATGAGACAATCCTCGAAGGACTCGTCAGCGACGAGCACTTCAGCGTCGACGGCACGCTGATCCAGTCGTGGGCGTCGCAGAGGAGTTCGCGACCGATCGGCACGACGGACGAAAAGGTCAGCGAGTCGTCGGACGACGACGATCCATGCGATCCGACCGTTGACTCTCGCCGCGAAAATCGCAGCAACGCCACGCATCGGAGCCTGATTGACATCGAAGCGATACTGGCGCGTAAGGGCAAAGGCAAGCCGGCGCGACTGTCGCACAGCGGCCACGTTCTGATGGAAAACCGCAATGGGCTGTGCGTGGACGTTCGCGTCGATGTGGCGGGGGGCTCGCTCGTCGCGCTTCGAGTTATTCTCTACGTTCACCATCAGGCTCTCATTTTCCGAACTCGAGATACTCGCGCTTTGGAATATTCGGCTTTCGCCAAGGCGGATGCACTCTCGTGTGATTCAAACGTTTCGATCCGCAGCGGGGACAGACCTCCGCGGCGCGATCGGCGAACCAGCGAGCCGTGCAGTCCTGGCAGATCGAGTAGAACGACAACTTCATGGCGAGATCGCGACCCCTGTTGTTCCTGTCGTCACGATGTTTCCGTAGCGTCTTGGGTTGCATAACTCGTCTACTCTGCCTTGACCAGCAATTCCCGCATCGCCCAGTCCACGGCCAGCGCCAGGTGCGGCAGATCGCGGGCGGTGAAGCTCGTGACCTTGCGCCAGTTTCCGTCGTCGGCGCGGATACTGCGTGAGAAACTCACGGTATGAAACGTTCCATCGCAGTCTGCATTCGCTGATTCGTGACGCCAGATGGCGACATGAACTCGGTCGAACCGCCGCGTTTCAATCGGTCTCCGGTTGTTGTCCGTCGTCATATTATATCCTCCCGTCGAGCCGCGCAGGTCAACCCATTCACCGCTACTGAGTAAGGTTGGAAGAGTTTCTACTGGAGTATTTTCTGTCATGGAAGAGCCGATTCGAGTCTAGACGCAGGCCACGATCACCATGGCAATCACGAACATCGCAGCGCAAATCGCGGCTGCAGCGAATCTCTCGTCTCGCCGGAGCAATGTGAGCCAGGGGAACGGCCATATGATTCGAATCTCGAATCGTGTCCGTCGCGATGGCGCAGGTTTATCCACTGCCCGAGCGTTGAGTCGCCTGCGAGGAATAGCGGAAGACGGCGGTGGAGGTTGTCGGCGGCGGAGTGGGATATTGGACCTAGCAGAGCCGGTCATTTCTCGATAGGCCTCCTGCAAAAACTTCAAGGCGTTTGCAGCCGCGTCGCGTTCATCCGGCTTGGTCGCAAACCGGGAACGCGTCGAATACTGCCGGCAAAGGGTGGAATAGGCGTCATTAATCTCGCGCTGCCTTGCGTTCGGCGACACCTCCAGGATTTTGGCGGCCTGTTCCCGGGTCATCGTCATCCCCGCTTGGCCAGTCGGTTGGCGATCTCGGTTTTAAAGTGGTTGTTGATTTCATTCGCGTCGGTCAGAAACCGGTACAGGATCTTGCCATCGACCTCGCTGGCGATCTTCTTCATGACGTCCTCATCGACATCCGAAGGGTCATTGCCGACCCCGATTGTTTCCAGAATCGCGCCTCGATCCTTCAGCTTCCTCGCGGTGGTGATGGGACTGCCGCCGTGACCATCGGAAAGCAGGATGATGTGCAGGGGGCCTTCGCAGGGATAGATCTTGTTCACCAACTGCAGCGGCGCCTTGAGTTCCGTTCCGCCGCCGATGTCGATGGACTGCATCGCGATTTTGATTCGATCCCGGTTCTCCCT
>CALLKH010000282.1 GCA_938008425.1 uncultured Planctomycetaceae bacterium
AACGCACGCCGGAGCTGACGGCCGGTTTCGACATTGACGACGACAGCCCGCGCCTGCCCGATCCGGCGGTCGGCGAGACGCCGAGCCAGATCGCCGATTCCCAGGAACGCGAGCGCCAGCAGGCGGAGGTGATCGCCAAGATCATACGTCGGCTGATTGAAGAGCTTCGCGATCGCGACAAACTGGACGATCTTCAGGTCGTTGAGCTTCTGTTCTACGTCGGCCTGCGAAACAAGGAGGCCGGTGAGCGACTCGGTCGGGACGAGAAGGCCATCGCGGGGATCAAGTTCCGGGCGCTCGGACGCCTCAGGGAATTCGTGGAGGAGTTATCCGACAAGGAGCGCGAGTTCATCGAGGCGGAGTCTCTTTCGAGCGAAGCGTCGATCGCCCGAATCTGGCGGCAGCGGCGGCTCTCGTGCCTCAAGCGCGGCACGATTGGTTCCTACCTGCTCGGCGTGCTTGAAGAACCGTGGCAGTCATACACCGTGTTTCATCTCGAATCGGTGCAATGCCTGATGTGCCGGGCGAATCTTGAGGATCTCTCGGCTGAAAGCGAGCGGGTGGCGGGGCAGGAACTCGGCGAGCGCCTGTTTCAATCCAGCGTTGGCTTTCTTTCGCACTATTCCGGTTGATCAAATCTGCCCAACGAGCGTGCCGCCGAATCGGCAGGTCGGCGATCTCGGACTAATCTCCGGCGGGTTGGGTTGTGGGCGCCAATGTTGAACCCGCACCATTTCCACCCACGGCCGCCGGCGGAACGATAATTTCGTTGTCGTCGGCCTTCTGGGGCCGGGGATTGTGCGGAACCACGGGGCGTCCGCAGTCGGGGCAGATGGTGGGATCCGGCAGTCCGCGATGCTGGTTCAACAGAACGTAGGTCGGCGTTTCGCTGATGCGGCCATCCCGGGTCCAGTAGCATTTCTCCGCGGCGTATCCTGTGTTCTTGTTCGAGAAAGGCGAGATGACCGGTGACTTCTCATTCGGCACGCGAATGTGCGGGAACTGCCTGCCGGTTTCCGAACAGATGTACATCACCGGCGTCGTGTCAAACGCTTCGTACTTCACATTGACGTAGATCTGGTAGTAGGCAACAAATCCCGCCAGGCCGAGCAGCGCAACGGATAATGCGATGCCGAACGCGCCGGCGAGCGGTCCCCGCTTTGAGCCGGCGGAGCCGTCGGAGGGTTGGCGAGAACTATTCGGAGTCGGATTGGTTGAATCGCCGTGTGTGGTTTCGGAAGTCAATTGGGCACCTCATCCACGCGCGTTGATAGCGGCCATCGAAGAATGGCGACAGGTTCATGTTAATGGCTTCGGACCTGAAATGCCAATTCGACGGGGCTGCGGTATGACGTGGGCCTGAACCGGACGTCCCTCCGGCGTTCGACGCCTAACCCCGGTGCACTTCGAAGGATGCGACGCGAGGTCGTGCAAGGGACGGTTGGGGTAATTACATTGATCGGGTGGGTTACGGCCTCGTCCCCCGTTTTCCCGATGTGATCGCTTCAAAACGTCTCGATTTGATCGGCGCGAAGCCAGCCATCGTTGCCATCGGGCAGTTCGATGTGGTGCCACGTTTCGCCGCCGCCGCCGGCCCGTGTCTCGAGAATTTGAAACTCGACCCCCTCGGGCAGCGGCCGATCGAGCTGCGGATCGTAGGCCTCGCCGTTGCCTTTCCGCAGGACGGCCTCGTCGGCGACGATCACGCCCTCCAGATCGTGAGCCCGGCCGCTTGATTCATATAGGACGCTGCCACCCGCAGCCGCTGCGACGATGCCCAGCACGACGGCCGTGCCGACCAGCGCGGGTACCCGCCGTTTGAGGAACAGCATGACGAGCATCACGGTCCAGAACAGGGCGTAGGCTGCGATGGCGACTTTGGTTCGAGCGGCGGGCGAGTACTCAAAGTGCCAGAAGAGAATCGTGCGCAATATCGCGGTGGTGGGCTTGGGTTCGACGCGCAATTCGCAGAGCGTCCGGGCGAAGGCGAGATTGCGGGCGACATCGGGGTCGCCGGGAATCAGCTGATGGGCGCGTCGATAGTTGGCGATGGCGCGGCCGACGTCGCCGAGCCGCATGTAGGTGTTGGCGATGTTGTAGTAGAGATAGCCGTTCTTGCGGCCGTCGGTGAGGAGCGATTCGAAGCCGGCGAGGGCGGATCGGTAGAGTGCCTTGGCCTCGTCGCTGCGATGATTCTGAAGCGACACGGCCTTGTCAAAATCGCGGAGGGCGGAATCAAGGATCGTGCGGGCGTCGGCCGGAGCGGATTTGGCCTCGACGGGTATGAGCGGTTGGCCGGTCAGATCAGCAGGGGTTTCGTCGTCGGCGCGAACGACAACCAGCGTCATCGCGAGAGTCAGGGCAGCGACGACAAGCGTTGAGAATCGGCGTTGAAAGCGGCGGGGAATCAACGGTCAATTCTCTCCATGGCGTCGATGAGGTGCTGGGCACGGGTTCGGGCGTCGTCGACAGAGATGCCGGAGGCGCCCGCGTACGAGGCCATCTCAAGCTCCTCCAGCAGCCGATTCAATTCATGAAGAAGTTCCGGCTGGCATTCGCGGGCGCCGAGCAGCGAGATCGCATCTGTGCGGGTGAGACCGGCCGCCGGTGCGTTGCAGTGATCGGCGACATAGGTGAGAAGGGCGGCCGCGACGGCCGACGACGAATTTTGCCCCGCGGCGCGGGCGAGGGCCTTTCGCGCGACTGCGTGGGCAAAGCGACGGCGTCGAAGCGCGGGGTCTTCACGGAATCGCGTCGAGCGACGGGTCACCAGCCAGGTGATGAGATACACGCCGGGCATGATGGCGATCACGATGATCGGCAGCGTTCCAAATCCGCCGGCGTGGTTTGCGAGCAGATTCGCGGTGTTCGAATGATTGGCGCGAAGGCCTTCGGTCGTTTCGACGAGCGGCTTGAGCGTCTGGGCGGCGGAATTGCCGCCGATGTCGTTGGGCAGTGCGACGCGCTGCGCGGGAGTGACCTTCAGAAAAATGGGTTTGCTCCAGGCGGTTTCATACCGCTCGGTCTCGGGATTGAAGAAACTGAACGGCAGCGCCGGAAGCTGCTTCACATCTTCGCGCAGGGCGCGCACGGTTTGCGAAAAGATCTTTCGCTCGATGGTGATGTCGCCGGCCAGTGATTCGCCGGAGATTTCGAAGTCCTTCGTCAGCACGTCAACCTTGTCAAGCTTCGGCGGGCTGAGGCGATCCATCGGGCCGTCGCCGCGAATGACGAGCGTGAGCGTGATCGGATCGCCGACGGGTACCTCCAGCGGCGAGGCCGTAATGCTGAACTCGTACTTGCCGACGGCGCCGTTGTAATCCGGCGGACGGCCGTCGAGCGGAATGGGCTTGATTTCCAGGCTGGGCAGCTCGGGCGAGACGCGAAGGTTTCGCGGGTTGCGGCCGTGTTCGAGCCCCATGAACGATCGCGTGAGCCATGTCGGATACTGCCACGCGATGACGATCGCGCCGTAGTCGAACGGGCCGACGTTTTTCGGATAGATGGTGGCATCCCAGAAGTAGATGAAGTAGTCCTCGAGGATGCCGCGATCGCCGCGGATCTTGGCGGTTCGAACGCTGGGCGTGTTGGTCACCGCGTCCGCGAAGACGCCGAACTGGCAGGCGTTCATCTGGCAGAGGCGGTACATGACGTTCATGTCGAGCGGCGTCAGGCCGTCCTGCTTGTACTGCTTGACGAAGATTTCCAGCCGGAGCTGGAGCGGCTCGCCGAGATAGGCATAGTCGCGCGGGGTGATGACCTTGCAGTAGACGTCGCCTTTGCCGCCGGCGCCATCGCTGCCGCCGACCTTGATGGGAATGGGCTGGGTGGTATAGACCTGCCCGCCGTCTTTGAGCGTGAAAGCCGGCAGCGTCAAGCGCCCCTCGCGCGTCGGCCGGACTTCGAAGGTGTAGGTGTAATTAGTCTCCGACGTGACCACTCTGCCGTTGACCATGGACATGTTGTTAGAGGTGGCCGGATTGGCGTAATCGGGGGCGAGGCGGATGGCGAACTCGGCACTCGGTTCGGGGGTGGGCGTCGTCGCCTGTGTCGGGTTGGTGACCTTGACCTGAATGAGCAGGACTTCATTCAGGGCGCAGGAGTTCGTGTTGGCGATGACTTCGATTTCCGTCGCCAGCGCCGATGAGTGGGCGCCCGTGGCGAGCGCGGCAGCGAACACGGCGAACGCGAGTGGGCGCGCGAGTTTTGACGGTGTCGTCTGCACGAGTCGTTACCAGTCCTTTTCCACCGGAATCCTGCCCTGTCTGCGCAGTTTCGTCTGGCGCTGCATTTCCCGGCGTTTTCGCTCGGCGTCGCGCGCGGCCT
>CALLKH010000283.1 GCA_938008425.1 uncultured Planctomycetaceae bacterium
GAGTTGATAGAGAATGACGCCGAGTGAATAGACGTCCGCTCTCGTATCTATGCCTCTTGGGTCCGGGCCGCACTGTTCGGGGCTCATGTACTGCAGTGTACCAATCAAATCTCCTGCGGAAGTCCGCAGGGTAGTGACCGCGATTTCCGAATCGGTGCACTTGGCGACACCGAAATCGATGATTTTCGGAAGCGGCACGCGCTCGCCCGTGGCCCGCTCATCAACCGTCACAAGGACATTTGATGGCTTAAGATCCCGGTGGATGATCCCATTCTGATGCCCGTGTTGAACGCCGTCGCATACTCGCACAAACAGCTTGATCTTCTGCTTCAGCGTCAGCTCGTGTTCTCTCGCGAATTCCAACGGGTTCATTCCACCTTCGACGTACTCCATTGCAAAGTAGTGCATTGGGGCGTTTGGGCCGTCTTTCGCCGGTGGCTCCAAATCCGATCGGCCCGCCTCGTAAATCTCTGCGATGCAGGGATGGCGCAGCCGGCCGAGAATCTCCGCTTCAAACTCAAAGCGACGACGGGCTGTCCCGAACAACAGCCCAGCAGGCAGAAGCTTGAGCGCGACGTTTCGGCGTGGATTGTCCTGCTCTGCCAGAAACACGACTCCCATGCCGCCGGCTGAGAGTAAGCGCAATATTCTGAATCGGCCGAGCCGCCGACCAATGAAATTGGCAAAGTCAGGCGATTCGTCGGGGATGATCGACCGTTGGGGCATGTCGTCAAAGAGCGAGTCTTCCGGACGACTGTGAGCGAGCAGGCTCTCAACCTCGCGGCGCAGGTCGGCATCACCGCCGCAGCGCTCGCTGAGAAAGGCAAGTCGATCCTTGGCTCCGAGGCGTGATGCCTCGACAAATATGTCAGTTACAAGTTGCCAGCTTTCAGGAGACATGGCGATTTATGTCATTCAAATCGGCACGAGTTCACCGAATTGGGCGGATTACGCCATCGGAATGACGAGAAAACCAGTTCGCGTAGCCCGCGGCCGTCCCGAGTATCCCGAGGCGATCCGCGCCGCTAATCGCTAACGCTCAACTCGCGCCTCAGCCAGGCGGTGGCAATGGTCGAATCAGCCTGAACGGTTCGGAGCGATACACCGAGTGCCTCGGCCGTTTCTTTTGCCGTCATGCCGCCAAAATAGCGACAAACCACGATGTCGGCCTGCCGTTCACTCAGTCGCCGAAGCCTCTCGATGGCCTCGTTGACCGCGAGAATTTCCGCAGAGTCTCGAGATGCCGCGGTCACCTGCAAGCTCTCCAAGTCGCCCCCAACGCGATGACGGTCCCCGCCCCGCTTGAGTCGTCCACGTCTACGTGCGTCATCGACCAAAATTTCGCGCATGACTTGAGCAACCGCGCCGAAGAAATGAGCGCGATTCTGCCAGCCATCGTCCGGTCCGACCAGTCGAATCCAAGCCTCATGCACGAGCGCCGTCGGTTGAAGCGTGCGGCCGTTGCCTTCGGCCTGCATGTGTCTAACGGCAATCTCGCGGAGTTCGCCGTAGATGGCCTCCCACAACACAGTCCGCGCCGAGTCATCTCCGGCGTCGAGCGCGTTCAGGAGTCTCGTGACTTCTTGGTTTGACCCGTGTTGCATGGGACCTGTGAATAAAGCGATGCGAGGATTTCCTCCGTTTCTACGGATCAAGACTCTTCAATTCTGTCGGATGCCTGCCACGGAAGCAAGCCCCCACAGCCACACGAATAATAATTCAGGATGAGGATTGCGCGTTTTTCGGCCCTACGTCGCAAGATTGAATGAAGGTATCTCAATCCTGCCATCACGTACGGGATAATGTCACCCGTCCGGCGGAATGATGCTGAAGAGTGTTCAACGGAGGACAAGAGGCCATATTCATGTTTGGTCCACTTTGTTCACAGTTGAATTTCATACCTGGAGCAGTCTGGCAATATTTGGAGGACAAATAATGACACGCGGTTTACTTCGTACAAGTCTTGTTACAGCGCTTTTCTTGATCGCTAACAATCATCATCTGGCGATGGGGGCACCGTGCGACGACTTTGAAGACGGCACGATTGACAATGCGCTTTGGGATGTCGGCGGCAACCCGGATCGCGGGATTGGCGGCGGACAGTGGCAATTCGAGCACGTCGAGGTCAACGGATATCTCGGCACGCATGTGTTTGGGCCAACGTCGGGCAATTCACATGGCGCGGAAGCCTGGGTCAAGACGGATTTCGATTACCACAACGGCCAGGCCCACATGATCAACTTTGAGTGGGGAGCGCAGGTAAACGCATCCCACGTTGATCAATACGCTATCCAGATCACCGATGGTACGATCCCTGATGGCACAGACGTATTTTGGTTTGGCTCGTCGGGCGGCGAAACGGATGGCACGGGATGGACTAACCTGTACTTTCGCAACGGCCAACCGAATCAAGGACCAACCCAATGGTCGATCCTGATCGATCCATCCACGAACTCAGCCACGCTCTTCGATGGCCCCAATCTTTCCGGCCAAGTAGTGTCTCAGAAGGCACTGCCCACCGCTCAGGCGTGGTTTGTACGTTTCATATTGGCCGATGCAACAAGTTCAGGATTCCCCGCCGGTGATAACTGGTTGTACCTCTATGACTACTGTTCATTAAGCATCATGCTGATGGACACTGACGCTGACGGCGTTCCCGACCTGCTGGATAACTGCCTACAGGTGTCAAATCCGAATCAGTTCGACACCGACGGCGACGACATCGGCGACGTTTGCGATAACTGCGTTGACCAATTCAATCCGTTCCAGGAAGACTCAGACGCTGACGAGATTGGCGACTTATGTGACAACTGCCCTCTGCTCGACAATCCCGACCAGGCCGATTGTGATGGCGATGGCCAGGGCGATGCGTGCGACGACGACGACGATAATGACGGTGTCCTCGATGTCGATGATGTCTGTCCCTGCAACGGCCCCGGACTCTCGGTGGATTGCGAAGGTCGTCCCCGCCTCGATCTGAACGGCGACTGCCAGGTTGACGCGGCTGATCTGCAACAGATCGTCAACGAGTTCGTTAACCAAGGCTGAGTCCGACTGCTGAGACAACGTGGAGAGAGGAGGGGCGTGCACTCCTTCGACGCCTCCCCAGGGAATTGAACGCCGTGGATCGAGATCGATCGTCCACGGCGTTCGCTCTTGTACTTCTGAGGAGTCGTGCATGATTTCCCACTCGGCCGACGATTCGAAATCGGTTCAAGCAAAGGGTTGAGTCCATGCCGAAGACTCTTGAGCACCGTCACTCGGGCGGCCAGACGTCGCTTTCGTCCGGAGGGGTGTCTCGGAGCCTGAAGAGCTTTGGATCTGGAAGATCAATCTGCACGGCAGTCTGATTGTACAAGTCGTTGAGATTACGTCTCTCGCCAACCTCTTTCCCGTGTTTATCGATGGGAATGGTCAATTCAACGTGGTGCGGCCGCGTGATCTTGACATACACTCCGGCGATCACTCCTGGATCGTCGTCGATCAAGGGAGCCCGAATGGACGCTCGGTAATCGAGCAAATCGGTCGTTGGAGGCGACAGGTACCGATACCAAAACGGGCTGTCAGTTGCGTGTTCCGGCAGTTTCTTGATAAAGTCGGTTCCAAGGTTGCCTTCAATCGGTCTCCATGCGAACACAGCGAATCCCAAGGGACCATTTGCCCTCACCTTTGCTTGAAGCGTCTCCTTGACCTCTTCATCTGCCGCCACACAAACCAACATTCGATCCCCCTGGATCCATCGAAGATACGGGCGACCGCCGTCGTGCCAGACTTGATAGAGAAGCCTTCCATTCATGGTATAGATTCGGATCATTCTTTGAGAGTAATGTCCGAATCGAAAGGTCATTATCAATTCGTCACCGGGCCAACTATCGAATACGTCGGCTGACGACACCGATTCAGAGCTGCAAATCGCTTCAGATTTGTTGTCAACCATCAGGCTCGATGGCACGGCGGCGTCGTTAACCTCGGTCGTCCAGAGCGGCTGTTCAAGACCAGCTGCCCCGTCGATCCCGTATGCACAGAATCTCGATCTATTCTCTCCGGCGAGAAGGCTTGTGAAACCGATGATCGCCAACCGGCCGCCGCCCAAGTGCCTGTGGCGTGGCACGATCGTGGCACATTCGATGACGCCTGGCGCCTGAAGTTTCGACGCCGGCCATTTCTGCAGTGAGAAACCAACCACGGCATTCAAAGAAACGAATCTGCCATCCGGATCTATTTCGATCTTGTCAGGTCTGATCAGCGCTGTATGGATTGAAATTGCGACGCCCAGACCGATTGAGATGACGATGAGCATGCAGGTCGCCGTAGTCGTGACGAAAGGATGGCGACTAAACCAACGAACTGCGTTTGTCCACGCTGTTGGAGGTTGCGCGGCGATGGGTACTCCGTCCAGAAATCTTCCAATGTCAGACGCCATCGCCGCGGCCGACACGTATCTCTTTGAGGGGTCCTTCTTGATCGCGGTCAACAGGATCGTTTCGAGTCCACCGCGTAACTTTCTGTCCAAAGTGCTCGGTTTTGTCGGTTCCTTTTCGCAGATAACCTTGGTCGCAGAGTGTATCGTCAGATTTGACACGTCGTAAGCTGGACGCCCGGTCAATAGTTCGAACAGAATCATTCCCAGCGAATATACGTCCGATGCCGTGTCGATTCGATTTGGATCCGCAGCACACTGTTCAGGGCTCATGTAGGCAAGTGTTCCGAGCAATTGGCCGACCTCGGTGTGCATTGTTGTCGCCGCAATGTCCGAATTCGTCGAATGCGCGACGCCGAAGTCGATGATCTTCACGTGTCCGTCTTCATCAACAAGGATGTTCGCAGGCTTGAGATCGCGATGAATCACCCCTTTCTGATGGCCATGGTGAACAGCGTTGCACACTGTTTGAAAAAGCCTCAATCGATCTTGTCGATCGAGCCTACGGTCGATGCAATACTTGGTGATTGATTTCCCGCCCGGAACATACTCCATCGCAAAGTATGGCACCAATCGACCCGCGCTTCCGTTGATCCTCGCCATTCCTGTTTCATAGATCTGCGCGATGTGAGGATGGTGCATGCGGCCGAGGATTTCCGCCTCGAATCTAAATCTTCTCGCAGCCGACTTTGACCATAAACCCGAGGTCATGATTCTTAGAGCCACGTCTCGGTGAGGGTGTTTCTGTTCGGCCAGATACACCGTTCCCATT
>CALLKH010000284.1 GCA_938008425.1 uncultured Planctomycetaceae bacterium
GCCCAGCATCGAACGAATTGATCCAGCTCAGCACGGTGACACACCCAGGAACTGGCGAACCTGCGTTGCAGGACCCGGGCATACAGCCAGGGCGGCCAACAGCGTTGCTGCGACGGGCCTTCCTCCGTGGATTACATCTCCGGTTCACGTGGTCGATCCTTTACCCGCACAGCCGATCGTGGTCACGGCGATGGTGGAAGATGCCACGAATGTCACACTTCACTATCGGGTTGGATTTGGTTCGGAATCGTCCGTGCCGATGCTCGATGACGGATTAAACGGAGACGGCGCCGCGGCCGACGGCGTCTATGGCGCGTCGATTCCCGGTCAGTCGGCGAATTCACTGGTGAGATATCGAATTCTCGCCGTCGGTCCGACGGGCCAGATTCAGTACCCGCGGCTGGACGACTCCATCCAGTACGACGGGACCGTCGTCAGAAACGACGACGTCCAGACCGCGCTGCCGCGATTTCAGTGGTTCGTCGACCCGGTGGAATACCAGCAGGCGCTTCAGCACTTCAACACGAATGAAACGGAACCGGCCGTCTTTTATTTCAACGGCCGCCTCTACGACAACATCCAGTTCCGCGTTCGCGGACAGACCTCACGAAACTTCGCCAAGAAGCACTGGAAATTCTACATGCCGCAGGGGCATGACTTCTTTGACACAGACCTGATACCGATTCCCTTCGATCAGTTCAATCTCCAGAGCAACTTTTCTGACAAGAGCTTCGTGCGCGAGATTCTCGCATACGAGACGTTTCGCGATGCGGGCGCCAGCTCAAACTACGTCTTTCCCGTGCGGCTTGAGCAGAACGGCGGCTTCTTCGGGCTCTACACGTTCGCGCAGGCCATGGATGACGACTATATCACCACGAATGATCTCGACCCGAACGCGACGTGGTACAAGGCCTTCCGCGATCTTCGGCCCCAGACGCTTGAACAGATCCCGTCGTTCTACGAGAAGCAAACCCGGCTTCATGAAGGCAATCAGGATCTGCTCAATCTGATCACCGCGGTGAATACGCTCACGGGGGCGGCGGAGCACGATTATCTCTTTGATCACATCGATCTGCCGAGGATGGCGAATTACTTCGCCGTCAGCTGCATCATTCACAACAACGACCATGTCGCGAAGAACTACTTTCTCTATCGCGACACCGAGGGAACCGGTCGCTGGTACATGCAGGCATGGGACATGGACCTGACGTTCGGTCGAAACTACGGCGCGAACACGGCGTCCGTGCTGAGTGATGGGATTTTGGCCGACAACGACGACATCGGACGTCCCCTGGTTTCACCGAGTCATCCGCTGTTCGGCGATGATCTTCACCAGAAGTACGACTTCATCTGGAATCGGCTGTACAGAAGTCTGTATCGACACGCCGATTTCCGGGCGATGTACTTTCGGCGGCTTCGAACGTTGACCGATCAGTTTCTCGCTTCGAGTTACTACGACGATCGAATCGCCGAGTTGTTTCCGCTGATTGCGCCGGAGGCCGCGATGGACCTCCTTCGCCCCTGGGGGCAGTACGGTCAAGCGCAGACGCTGACGCAGGCCGTGGCCCTGATCACGGCGGACTACCTGCCCCGGCGGCGCAATCACTTTCTGGTGACGCACCGAATTCCGGGCGAGATACCCGCCGCACAGTCGCCCTCACCTAAGATCGTGATCAATGAGATCATGTTCAACGCGATCGGCGGCTCCGATCATGATTTCATCGAGTTGTACAACCCCTCTCCGAGTGAGGCTGTGGATCTCTCCGGCTGGCGGCTGGACGGCGTGGCGCTGACACTGCCCGCAGGCGCCGTCATCCTGCCGAACGATTTCCTGCTGGTCGTCAAGAATGACCCCGCGTTTCGCGCAAACTACGGCGGCGGCAAGTTCGTCGCCGCGGCGTATGGCGGCCAATTGAACGATTTGGGGGAAAGAATCACCCTGTTGAATCGAGACGGCGACGTTGTCGACGTGGTCGACTATGAGGCGGTCGCTCCCTGGCCGTCCGCAGCCAACGGAGGCGGATCGTCGCTGGAGCTGCGAGACGCCTCGCGCGACAACAATCGCGTTTCCAACTGGGCGGCGAGCCTTTCGGTCGGTGGAACGCCGGGTGCGTCGAACAGCACCGTCGCCACGCTGAGCGAGTTGACCGATCTCTACCTGAATGAGGTGCTGGTTGACAACGTGGCGGCCCGCCTTGATGAGGCCGGAGACGCCGATCCCTGGATAGAGATTTTCAACCCGGGCGATGCGGCGATCAATGTCGGCGGCCTGTTCATCAGCGACGACTACGGAGTCCCGAATAAGTGGATGATTCCCGCGGACACTTTTGTGTGCGGCAGGGAGTGGCTCCTGATCTGGCTCGATGGCGAACCCTCCGAAGGCCCATTGCATGCAAGTTTCAGCCTCGTCAACCTGAACGGATCGGTCGGGGTGTTCGCGGCGGACGGCAGACTCATCGACTATCTCAACTACAGCTCCGGGCCGACGGATGTGCCGTACGGAAGGTATCCGGACGGTGGGGCGATCAAAATGCTTCTGCCGAGGTCGACACCTGAATCGGCCAATGCAGGTTCGATTTCGGGGCTCCTGCTGAATGAATACAACGGCGTCAGCAGCACGAGATTCCTGAAGGACAACGGCAGCGATTCATTCTTCGGGCGCGTGATCGGCAACGGCGGCGACTGGTTTGAATTGGTGGTCACGCAGGACCATCTTGACGTTCGAAACTGGACGCTTGAAGTGCGAGACAGCGTCGGGCTTCCTGCGGCAACGCTCGACACGCTCCAGTTCTCCGAGGATTTGATCTGGTCCGATTTGCGTCGCGGCACCATCATAACGGTCTCGGAGGATGTCCCCGATGATGTCAGTTACGCGCCTGAGTCGGGAGACTGGTGGATAAATGTCAGAGCAAACAACGCCGGGTCCGGCCTGTATATTACAGCAGACAACTTCCCGGTTTCCAACGAC
>CALLKH010000285.1 GCA_938008425.1 uncultured Planctomycetaceae bacterium
CGTCAGCGATCGCGAAGCGGTGTTTACCCACACGTTTCGAAAGAACCCGTTCAACGGCGGGTTCGCCATCGCCGGCGGACTGGGATACCTCGTCGGCTACCTGGAGCACTTTCGATTCTCCACCGACGATCTCGATTATCTATCCACCCTCTGCGGCAACGACGGCGAACCCCTCTTCGAGGAGGAGTTTCTCAACACCCTGGGCGACATGCGCATGACGTGCGACATCGACGCGATCCCCGAGGGCACGGCCGTCTTTCCTCACGAGCCGCTTGTGCGCGTCTGCGGGCCGATCATTCAGGGACAGATTCTCGAATCACCCATTCTGAACATCATTAACTTCCAGACGCTGATCGCGACGAAAGCGTCGCGGGTTTGCATGGCCGCCAGGGGCGAGCCCGTGCTCGAGTTCGGCCTGCGTCGCGCCCATGGCATCGACGGAGCGCTGGCCGCCAGCCGCGCCGCCTACATTGGCGGCTGCGCGGGCACGTCGAACGTGCTGGCGGGCCGGCTCTTCGGCATTCCGGTCAAGGGTACCCACGCACACAGCTGGGTCATGACCTTCGACAGCGAAGCCGAAGCGTTTGAAGCGTATGCCGACGCGATGCCGAACAACTGCGTCTTTCTCGTCGATACCTACGACACACTGGAAGGCGTGCGCAACGCCGTGGCCGTCGGCAAGCGGCTGAGAGATCGCGGCTACGAAATGGCGGGAATCCGGCTGGACTCGGGCGACCTCGCCTACCTGAGCATCGAGGCCCGGAAAATCCTCGACGCGGAGGGCTTTGAAGGAACGGCCATCGTCGCCAGCAACGACCTCGACGAACGCATCATCGAGAGCCTCAAGGATCAGGGCGCGACGATCGCCGTCTGGGGCGTCGGCACGAAGCTTGTCACCGGCCATGATCAATCGGCGCTCGGCGGCGTTTACAAGATGACCGCGGTTCGAAAGCGATCCGAAGACTGGCGCTACACCCTGAAGCTCTCCGAGCAGACGCTCAAGATCTCCACGCCCGGCATTCTCCAGGTACGGCGCTACCTCTCCAACGGCGAATTCACGGGCGACGCAGTCTACGACGTGAACACCGATCTCTCCACCGGATGCACCATTGTCGATCCGCTCGACCTGACCCGGCGCAAGCACATGTCGCCGAAATCCGAGAGCGTGGATCTGCTCGAACCGGTGTTTCGCGGCGGCGAGCGCATTTACGTCACGCCGACGCTCGAAGAATCTCGCCGTCGAACGAAAGAACAGCTCGATTCGCTTCATCCGGGCATCAAGCGATTCACGCACCCGCACGAGTATCCCGTCGGACTCGAAAAGAGCCTGCATGAACTCAAGACACGTTTGATCCTGGAAGCGCGCAATCAGAAGCACGCGTCATGAACAAGAAGCCGTTCTGTTATGAGTATCCCAGGCCCGCAGTCACGGTCGACTGCGTCGTCTTCGGTCTCGACGCGAGCCGGTTGAAGGTCCTGCTGATCCGCCGCGATCGCGAGCCCTTCGAGGGGCGCTGGGCGCTGCCGGGCGGATTCGTCGACATGGATGAACCGCTCGAGGCGGCCGCCCTTCGCGAGCTTCGCGAAGAGACGGGGGTCGGCGATCTGTTTCTCGAGCAGCTCTACTCGTTCGGCGAACCCGACCGCGACCCGCGCGGCCGCGTCATCTCGGTCGCCTATTACGCCCTTGTGAATCGCTCCGATCATCGCGCCGAAGCAGCGGACGACGCCCGCGAGGCGCAGTGGATCGATGTGAACGCTCTCCCCCCGCTGGCATTCGATCATGCGAAAGTCATCGACGTGGCGCTCTCCCGGCTGCGGGCCAAGGTGCGTTACCAGCCGATCGGCTTCGAGCTCCTGCCGGGCAAATTCACGCTGTCGCAGTTGCAGTCGCTCTACGAGACGATTCTCGGGCAATCTCTCGACAAGCGTAATTTTCGCCGAAAGATTCTCGCGATGAGCC
This sequence comes from uncultured Planctomycetaceae bacterium, assembly GCA_938008425.1. Lineage (GTDB taxonomy): Bacteria > Planctomycetota > Phycisphaerae > UBA1845 > UTPLA1 > JADJRI01. The sequence goes on from CALLKH010000285.1 coordinate 1,964, forward strand.
TCCTGACGCCGCTGCCGGAAACGCAGCGGGATGTGGCCCATCGCGCCGCCCGTCTCTACCGCTTTGATCGCAGGCGGTACCGTCAGCTCGTCAAGGCCGGATTCAACTTCGAAGTGTGAAAGGAGGATCCGATGGACGCGATCATTCTGGTTGATCTTCAGTACGACTTCATGCCCGGCGGGGCGCTGGCCGTCCCCGAGGGCGACGCCGTTGTTCCGATCGCCAACCGTCTGATAAAGCAATTTGAGACCGTAATCGCGACACAAGACTGGCACCCGCCGGAACACGTCAGCTTTGCATCCAACCACGCTGATCGCCGGCCCGGCGAAATTATCACGGTCGACGGCCGTGACCAAATCCTCTGGCCGGTCCACTGCGTCCAGGGTTCGCCGGGCGCGAACCTGCATCGCGAACTCGACACCGCGCGAATCACGAAGATCATCCAGAAGGGAACGAACCCCCGAATCGACAGTTACAGTGGATTCTTCGACAACGCCCGCGCCCAGTCGACGGACCTCAACGACGAACTGAAGTCCCGGGGGATTCGACGGATCATCGTGCTCGGGCTCGCGACCGACTACTGCGTGAAATTCACCGTGCTCGACGCCCTCTCGCTCGGATACGAAGCGACGCTCGTGCTCGACGGCTGCCGCGGCGTGGAACTGCGCGAGGGCGATATCCGGCACGCCGTCGCCGACATGGAGTCCGCGGGCGCGCGGATCTCAAATAGTGCGGAGTTGATTCAGGAATTCGCCGGACGATAGGGTCGAACGGCGCTGTTGAGGCATATCACGATGAAATGCGGCGCCGCTTTCTCCGTCGCCCTTTCGGGCGGCGGATAAACGTGATCGGCGCACCGGCTGTTGTGTTCGGTCGAGTAAACCAGGCGTCACGAACGAGAAACGCCCCGAGCGCCGTGCGGCGATCGGGGCGTTCCCGTTTCATCCGATCGAAGTGAGTGATCGAACAAAAGGATTGGGGGAGTGGGGCCTGTCAAATCGTCGGCGGCACATGTTTCACCGCCGACGAATTCATGTCTGAAATCTCATTGCACCATCACTGACCGCGGACGGCCTGGTACTTCTCATACAGGTCCGGCCGTGCCGTCTTCATCGCGTCGATGCTGCTGAACCGCTCGACCAGTTCGGTGCCCTCACTGCGCGAAGTCACGCGAACCGATCCGTCGGCATCCACCTCGAAACTCGTCGTTGCCGTGCGTTCGATTGTCACCGCATCGCCGCCTTGCGGCGCCGTGCGAATCTTGAACTTCTGATGGAACTGATCGGCCTGCTTGCGAGCCTCCTCCGCCTGCTTTCGCGCCTTCTCGACGGTCTCTCGAAGCTCCGCGTCATCCATGTCAAACTTGAATCCGTTGGCATCGGGATCAAACATGAACGCGCCATGGGGCTTCGTCATGAACTTGAAGACGTTCTGCCCGCCGACGCCGCTCTTGAACATCTTGTAGGCCTCGGGATCGCCCGCCTCGAACGCCGCCTCATCGTCGAAGGTCTCGACCTTCGTCGTCTTGTCGGCGCCGTCGCGCTCCTTGCGGGTCACGGTGATCTTTCCCGACTCGTCCTTCTCGATTCGAACCTCGTTGCCGCGATCGATGTGAACCTGCATCTGGTTCATATGATCGGGCGCCGCGCCGTGCCAGAAGAGCTGGAGATCATCCGGACCCATCTTCGGCATCTTGCTGAACAGGTCGTGCATGTCGCCCAGGTTGTGCAGGTCCTTGAAGAGCCAGTTGCCCTGGGCATCCTTCTCGAACATGCCGCCGCGCTGGAAGAACTGCCCGCCGGCCAGCGGCTCTTCTTCAACTTCATACTTGTACTTGAGCGACTGCCAGTTTTCAGGCCGAGTTCCCACCACCATTCTCAAATTCATCGGCGCGCCGCCGCGAATGACCGAAAACTGGTGCGTCTCGTTCGGCGCGAATCCGCGAACCATGTCGAGAAACTCGCCCATGTCGCCCGATACCGCGTTGCCGTCGATGCTGGTGATCACGTCATACTGCTGCATGCCCGAAACGTCGGCCGGCGAACCCGTCGCGACGTTCAGCACCATCTGGCTCGCCCCCGCGTCCAGCTTCAGGTGCGACGCCAGCGGCCTTGGCACCGGGCCGAACTGAACGCCGAGCCACGGACCGCCCGCCTCGATGTTCCGTGCCGCGGGTTCGGCATCGTCGGCCTCGGCGTCAGGGTTGGCCGTCTTGCTCAGTACCATGACGCGCGGCTTCGCCTGGACGTCCTGGCCTGGCTTCAGCTTGACGATCACGGGCTTCTGCCCCGAATCACCGTCCACCGGCGCCGCCGAAACGCCCGCCAGTCCAACGGCCACACTGGCCAACATCGCCGCCATCAAATGCCTGGGGAACATATCGAATTCTCCTGTCTTCAGCTGTCGTGCAGACGGCGGAAATCGTCCCACCGCGTTCGCACGCATCGTTTCTGCCTAAAAATCGCCCGACACCGGTACGCGCTGGGTCGCCTCGGTCTGTCGTTCGATCACGTAGATTACGTTCGGGTTCGAACCACGAATTCCGATCACGTCTCGATACACATTCCCCCACCGCTCACGCGGCTGATGATCCACATCACGATAATCCACCATCGCCGGTGCGATTCCGGCGGGCTCCGAAGTCGACCGGGAAGGCCGATCATTGATCGCGATCGGCCGTTCAGTCGGCGCCGGCGCATTCAAAACCGAAATCGCCACCACCGCGGCGGCCGTCAGAATCGCCCCCGCCGCTCCGACGAACCACGGCCGAAGGCGCTGCCGAAAGGGAATCACCATCGCGTGCGCCGCGGCCTCCCGCTGAATCGACGCCGCCGCCAGGTCGCGTCGCATGGCCGACTCCGCGAGGGCGTCGGTCCGCTCGTACTCGCTCAACAGTGCCATCGCCGCGGGACTATCCGCCAGAAGCTGATCCAGCCGGGCCCGCTCGGCGACGGTGATTTCACCATCGAGGCTTCGGCAGATCAGCCGCTCCGCCTCTTCGCTCACGCCATACGGAATGTTGTCTTCTGCGCTGTTCATCATCTTCACCGCTCTACCGAGGTCCGGGCGTCGTTTAGCGCCGACCGCAACAACCGCCTCGCCCGAACCAGCCGGGTCTCCACCGTATCCACCGGGAGGCTCATGGCCTCCGCGATCTGTGCGTAGCTCCAGTCCTCCAGGTGCCGCAGGACAAAGGGCTCGCGATAGATCTCCGGGAGTCCGTGAACCACCTCCAGCACCCGCCGGTACTCCTCATCGCCGATGAGCGATCGCACCGGATCGTCAGGCCGATTCGACGGCGGGTCGTCCTCCGCCATCCCCGTTCGCCGCTTGCGCTCACGGGCCTGCTTGAGCCCGGCGTCGATCGCGGCGTTTCGGGCGAGCCGAAAGAGCCAGGGCCGCCAGCGGTTCACGTCGGCGATCGTGTCGAGACTCTGGCACACCGTCGCCCAGACGTGCTGGGCGACGTCGTCAACCAGGTGCGACCGTCCAAGCGCCGCATACACGACGTGGCGCACCCAGCCTTCGTGACGGCGTACAAACGCATCCAAGGCGCTTCGATCACCCCGACGGGCAGCCGCGATCAAATCGCAATCGCTTGTGTCTTCGCTGACGAC
>CALLKH010000286.1 GCA_938008425.1 uncultured Planctomycetaceae bacterium
CGAAACTTGTCATCGGCCACTTGCTGCTTGAGATTTCGATTCGTCGCCGCCACGACACGCACGTCGACATGGATCGGCTTGCTCGAACCGACCCGCATCACCTCGCCGTTTTCCAGCACGCGAAGCAGCTTGGCCTGCATCGGCAGCGGCATGTCCCCGATTTCATCGAGAAAAATCGTACCGCCGTCCGCCTCTTCGAAGTACCCGCGACGATCCGTCAGCGCGTTGGTGAACGACCCCTTGATGTGGCCGAAGAGCTCGGATTCGAGAATTCCCTCGGAAATGCCCGCGCAGTTGACGGCCACCCAGGATTTCTTGCGGCGGTCGGAGTTGTTGTGGATCGCGCGGGCGATGAGTTCCTTGCCGGTGCCGGACTCGCCGTAGATGACCACGGTGAGCTTGGTATTGGCGAGCCTGCGGATGCGATTGAGCACGCTCTTCATCGCGCCGCTGGCGGCGATAATGCCCTCGAACGAATCCGCCTGCTGCCGCTGGTGTTGCAGCATGTAGTTCTCGCGCAGCACCTTGGCCTGCCGCACGGCGCTGTTCACCTGCTTGCGAAGCAGCTCCAGATCGAGCGGCTTTTTCAGGTAGTCAAACACCCCGCCATCCTTGAAAGCGTCGCGGGCGAGTTGTTCGTCGCCGTAGGCGGTGATCAGGATGCCCTGGGTCCAAGGACTGAGCTCGCGGGCCTTCGCGAGAACCTCCATGCCCGTCATGTCGCCGCCGAGGCGATAGTCCGACACAATGACGTGGGGGGCTCGGTGTCGAAGCGATGATAGCGCTGCGTCGCCCGAGTCGACGAGGTGGCAGGCGTGGCCGGCGCGCTCCAGCCCCTCTTTCACGACTTCGCCGTGAGAGGCTTCGTCCTCGACAATTAATATGAAGGCGGTGTCGGACATTTCTCCACAGTTCGTCTGGATGGCCGCCCCAGGCGGGCGCCGGTTTCGGATGATACTTTTTAGCGTCTGCCCGCGTCGTTCGCCAAGTCCCCGGTCGTCGGGCCTTGCCTCGCGAACCGGCGTCAGACCGAGAACGCGTCCTCCGGCCGAAGCTCCTCGCCGAACGGCGGCAGCGTCTTGATCCGCTTGGCGGGAATTCCGCCCCAGACTTCGTTTTCGCCGATCACGGTTCCGGATTTCAGGATGGCGCCGCCTAGCACGACAGCGCCCTGCCTGATGATGCATCCATCGTAAACGATGACGTTGCCGCCCAGGATGACATTATCCTCAATGATTGTCTTTTTGATGGTGATATCGTCGCGTCCCTGGGCGTGCGCGGAGATGATCGCCCCGAGACCGAAGACCACGTTCCTGCCGACCTCGATGGCGAACGGATCCATGAACTTGGGATCGGTGACGTAGCACGACTTGCTCCGGGGGCCGAATATGGGACCCATCAGCCAGCAGAGCGGGGGAACGTTGGCGGCGTGGAAGACAAGGAAGCCGGGGAACGGCGCTTCATACCGCGCCTTCGTCAACGTCGCGATGAACAGCGCCCAGATGAGTTGCCGGTTCGGCGGCTCACCGGGCTTGAGCGTATAGCGACCTTCCTTCGGCGTTGGAATCGGCAGCCTGAGCACGACAAGAAATAGAACGTACCAGAGGTTGAAGAAAATCATGAACTGCATGGCCGGGCCGATCCATTTGAATGCGTCCGACAGCGTCGCGCCGCGAAGGGGTGAGTCCGGCCACGCGTTGATCCACGTCAAGGTTGCGATGGACAGCGCGAACGAACCACCCCAGATGACGAGTCGAACAAACGCGTCGAGCACCAGAAAGCCGCGCAGGCCGTGAATCGGATCGGTCGTTTTTTGAGCCTTGGCAGACATGATCATCCTCAAATGACAAGGTGTCGCTAAACCACGCAGTACCCACGTTCGGCCGTGCCGGATCGTCCCGCCGGCGCAGTCGCGGGAATGATAACGCCATCGCGCCAGCGTTGCCCGCGCAGCTCCGCTTTCGGGCATCGCTGCGGGTTCTCCCACCCGTAGTGCGGAGATTCGCGATGCTGCCCGGCGATTTCTCGCTGCGATCGCTCAAGAGGCGGTTACAAGCTTGAAATGCGGTGATGCAGCATTCAGAACTCAGCGCAAATCTGGCATGGCGGTTGCTGATTCATTGAGACGGACGAGTCTCACATCTGGACACCGGGCATCGCGCCCCTCAAATCAGGGAGGTGTGCCGTGAAGGTACTTATCGCTGACAAACTTCCTTCGTTCACAATCTGCCAGCTCAAGAGCCTGGGTTGCGAGGTGCTGAACAGGGTCGGCCTGTCGGGAACGGAACTGACTGAGGCCGTCCGCGAAGAAGGGTGCGAAGCACTGATCGTTCGGTCCACCAAGGTGCCGCGCGAAACGCTGATGGCGGGCGATCGACTGAAACTGGTGATTCGGGCGGGCTCAGGCTTTGACACGATCGACATTGCGACGGCCAATGAGCGCGAGATTCGCGTCTGCAACTGCCCCGGCATGAATGCGGTCGCGGTTGCTGAACTGACGCTCGGCATGATGATCGCGCTGGATCGCCAGATCGTGGATGAGACCGCGGATCTGAGGCGGGGCATCTGGAATAAGAAGCGGTACGCCGGCCATGCGATGGGCCTGATGGGGCGTACGCTCGGAATTGTCGGCATGGGAAATGTCGGCCAGGCGGTGGCCCGGCGTGCAGCGGCGTTCGGAATGGGGATTCTGTACGTCGACGTCGTACGGCGTCAGGACTTCGAACGCGAGGTGAATCTCCGAAAAGTTCCATTTGACGCGCTGTTGTTAGAGTCGGACTTCATCACGCTGCACGTCCCGGGCGGGGGACAGACGCACCACATGATCGGTCGGCGCGAACTGGGACTCATGAAGCCGACCGCCTATCTCATCAACTGCAGTCGCGGGGGCGTCGTGGACGAAGTCGCGCTTGCCGATGCGCTGGAGAACGGCGAAATCGCCGGCGCGGCATCCGATGTCTTTGAGATCGAACCGACTGCGGAGGGGAAAGAGTTTCTTGATCCGATCGCGAAGCAGCCGCAATTCTACGGCACCCATCATGTGGGCGCTTCGACGATCCAGGCCCAGGAGGCAGTGGCGGAGGAAGCCCTGAAGATTGTGCAGGATTTCATTGAGTACGGCGAGTATCGTCACTGCGTCAACCCGCCTCAGCCGCAGGCGGCGGTTTAGTTCTAGAGCGGTCAAGCGAGGCCGCGGTTTTCTGCGGCGGTCGTCGCCGCGACCTCGTCGCCGCTCGCCTTATTTTGATCCTACCCTCCTCTCCTTGTTCGCCCCGTGAAGACCGTGCGTCCTGACGGGGCGAATCGTTTTTTCGGCCATTTGCTCATCGCTCGTCGAATTCAAACTCGCCGGCCTCGAAAGCCTGGCGCCGGGCTGAACGCGCCGCTCATGCCCGGATGCGGCGGCAGTTTCGCCGGTTCCGGTCGGGTCGCCGTTTCGACTTATTGACGGTAACGTCGTCGTCGGTGGACAATGGGCGGCCATGATCCGCGAACAGGCTCCGTCATCCGACGGCGTATGGATTCGGATCGATTCAATCGCACACCGAGGTCTGATTTGACGCCGGCCCCCGCGGGCGGCGTGGAGCAGTGGCATGAGTCTGAAGGTTCTGGTTGCGGATACATTTGAGTCGTCGGGTCTGGAGCAGCTGCGCGCCGCCGGGTTTGCCGTCACCTATGAGGCCGGCCTGAAGGACGATGCGCTTCGTAACGCGGTCGCTGAGACAAGGTGCAATGTCCTGATCGTTCGCGGCACCGAAGTCAGCCAGGCAGCCATCACCGCATCGGACGACCTCGGCCTCATTATCCGTGCCGGTGCGGGGTACAACACGATCGACGTCGCGACGGCCTCCCGTCGCGGGGTGGCTGTCGCAAACTGCCCGGGCAAGAACGCCGTCGCAGTGGCGGAACTGACTTTCGGTTTGATTCTCGCGCTTGATCGGCGGATCGTCGATGGCACGGTCGATCTTCGCGCCGGGAAGTGGAACAAGAAGGAGTATTCGAAGTCGCGCGGCCTCAAGGGTCGCACGCTCGGCGTCGTCGGCACCGGCGAGATCGGGCGGGCGGTCATCGCCCGGGCGCTGGCCTTTGAGATGGAGGTCGTTGCTTACAGTCGTTCGCTGACCGCCGAGGCAGCCGGCGAACTGGGCGTGCTGCGATGCGCCAGTCCGGCCGAAGTGGCGGCGCGATGCGACATTCTGACGATTCATGTGGCGGCCGCGCCGGAGACCAAGGGGTTGATCAACGCAAGCGTCATCAATCAACTCAAGCCCGGAGCCTATTTCATCAACACCGCGCGGGCTGACGTATTGGACTACGCCGCGCTGGTCGAGGCGGTGACGTCGAAGCAGATTCGCGTCGGACTCGACGTCTACCCCAAGGAACCGACCACAGGCACGGCCGATTTCTCGTCCGACATCCTCAAGGCCGGCGGCGTCATTTATGGCACGCACCACATCGGTGCTTCGACCGATGAAGCACAGCAGGCCATCGCCGACGAGGCGGTGCGGATCGCGCAAGTCTATGCGACCACGGGCGAGGTTCTGCACTGTGTGAACATCGAGACGCGGTGCAACGCCGCCTGCCAGCTGGTGGTTCGCCATTTTGACAAGGTCGGCGTCCTGGCGAGTGTGCTTGACGCGATCAGCCGGGCGAACATCAGCGTGAAGGAGATGAGCAACACCATCTACCAGGGCTACGAAGCGGCGGTGGCGATCATTCAGCTCGACAAAATGCCGCCCTCGACGCTGGTCGAGACGATCGCCGGAATGAAGGACAAGGTGATCAAGGTCGAGGTCAAGACGAGTGAGGCGTGAGCCGGTTGAACGCTATGCCCGTTTGACCCTGCGAATCCGCTGATTCATCGTCAGGAGTCGTGCCGGATCTCGATCGGCGAGACATTTCCACCAGTGCGATACTTAGCGGACGCTCGACGCTGCCGGGGAGTTCTCAGCGCCGCGATTCGCGGCTCACCCCCGAATTCGGTATCATTCCCACCCTGCGATGACCACTCAACGAACCTGGTTTGATCGGATCCTGGGCAACGTGGCGAAGCTTCACGCGGCGCGGACCACGCGCGGATTCTTCAAGTCCATCAAGTCGGCCACCCGAACACAGGATCGCCTGCTCCACGAGATCATCGCCCGAACCGCCGGAAGCCGATTCGGCCGCGAGCACGGCTACGACCGAATCAGAAGCTACCAGGATTTCCGCAACCAGGTTCCGATTCGTCCTTACGATCAAATCCGGACATACATCGACGCCGTGCGCAATGGCGACGTCTCTGCCTTGTTCCACCCCGCTGAACAAATTCTGATGTTCGCGCTGACCAGCGGAACAACGGCCGAGCCGAAGTACATTCCCGTCACGCCGCGATCGCTCGAGCAGAGCCGCAAGGGCTGGAACATCTGGGGCCTGCGGGCGCTTCTGGATCACAAGGGCTCCATCCTTCGCCACATCGTGCAGGTCACCAGCCCGATGAACGACCACCAGTCGCCGGCGGGAATTCCCTGCGGCGCGATCACAGGACTCTTGGCCGCGACGCAAAAGCGCCTGGTGCGGCGCTTCTACACGTCGCCGCTCGCGATCAGCGAAATCACCGATCCAAAGTCCAAGTACTACACCATCATGCGGCTGGCGATTCCGCGCGACGTGTCGTGGCTCGTCACCGCGAATCCGGCGACGCTCATCCTTCTGGCCAAGACGGCGCATGAACATCACGAGCAGATGATTCGCGATATTCGCGACGGCACGCTCTGGTCGGACCTCGCGGTCAGCGACCAGATCCGCGGCGCGATCGCGCCGCGCCTCGCGGCCGAACCCGAAACCGCCCGCCGGCTGGAGGAGATCGTCTCGAAGACGGGTTCGCTCTATCCGAAGGACTATTGGCGACTTTCGTTCCGCGCTCACTGGACCGGCGGCACGATGGGACTTTACGAGTCGCAGTTTCCGCGATACTTCGGCACCGCGCCGGCCCGCGACATCGGGCTTCTCGCCAGCGAAGGGCGCATGTCGATTCCGGTCGACGATTTTACGGCGACCGGCATCCTCGCCGTGGGGTCGCAGTTCTTCGAGTTCATTCCGGCGGACGAATACGGCTCGGCGTCGCCGACCGTGCTTCGCAGCCACGAGGTCACTGTCGGCGGGGAGTACTTCCTCGTGCTGACCAATCACAGCGGGCTCTACCGCTACGACATGGGCGACCGGGTGAAGGTGACAGGATGGTGTCACGAGGCCCCCATGATCGAATTCCTGAGCCGCGACGCACACACCGCCTCGATGGCCGGCGAAAAGCTGACCGAAAATCAGGTCGTCGCCGCCATGCAGCGGGCCTGCTCCGACGGGGTGCCGCCGCCGAACCTGTTCGTGCTCTCCCCGAGGTTCGAGGAAACGCCGCGCTACCGTCTCTATCTCGAGTCCTCGTCGGCCCGGTCGATTGCAGGTCTCGCGGGTCGGTTCGACGACGAACTCTGCCGCGTCAGCGTGGAATACGAATCAAAGCGCAAGACGCTTCGTCTCGAAGGGGTGGAGGTCGTGGAACTGCCCAACGGCTTCCTCGCCGATCGGGAACGCGCGCTGCGGGCCCAGCGATCCCGAACGGCCGAACAATTCAAGCATCAGTATCTTCTGCCGCGGCCGGGGCTCGATGGCGAGTTCGATTCGCTTCGTGGGCTGCCAACCGAGGCCGGCAGGGGGTAGTCGAGCATTGAATCATGGCAGCCGGAAATAGTGGGTTCAATGCTCGGCGGTTCTTCAGCATGCAGTGACGTCTCAATCTCGCCCGGCGTCTCGATCGACCGTATAACCAAGACATCATGAGTGCGTTTGACTGCGATGTGGTTGTGATCGGGTCGGGCTTCGGCGGATCGGTGTGCGCCATGCGCTGCGCCGAGGCCGGGCGTCGCGTCGTCGTGCTCGAACGCGGACCGCGCATCGGCGACGCCCAGTTGCGGGACCTGGCTGACGGGAATTTCCCACTGCTTCGTCGGCAGGGGACGCACGGCATCGTCGATCTGCATCACCCGGCCGGATTGACGGCGTTGACTGGTAACGCCGTCGGCGGCGGGTCGCACATCTACACAGCGGTGACGGTCCCCGCCCCGCACGAGGTCTTCGCGACCGGCTGGCCGCGCGGGATCTCGCGTTCGATGCTCGATCCCCATTACGCCAGGGTATCGCAGATGATCGCGCCATCGCCGATTCCGCTTGACCTCGCCCGAACCACCGCGCTGGAGTCAGCGGGGAAGGCGATGGGCGCATCCTGCACGCGGCTCCCCGTGGCGATGAACTGGCCGAATCACTCTGACGGCATGACGGCGGCCCCGACGGTGACGGGCCTGCGGCAGCTGGCCGCCACCTGGCTTCGAGGCGGCTCGCATTCGCGAAAGAGAACCCTCGATCAGACCTATCTTCGCAGAGCCGAGGATCTCGGCGCCGAGGTGCGGCCGCTGCACGCCGTCGAACGGATCGCGCCCCGGGAAGGCGGCGGCTATGCCGTCGTTTTCGAGAACTCATCCGACCGCGGCAGGGCGGTGCCTCGTGAACTTTCCGCCCGTCGTGTGGTTGTCGCGGCCGGCGCGCTCAACACGCTGCGACTGCTTTTTCACTGCCGCGATACTGTGCGAACGCTGCCGTTCATCAGTGATCGTCTGGGCGAGCGGTTCTTCACGAACGGCGACTTCGGCGCGCTGATTCTCGGCCCCGGCCTCGGCGCCCGGGCCGACAGCGGTCCGCCGGTCACCGCATGGCTCGACCTCTGGCATGAGGATCGGCTATTCTTGATGGACACGGGCGTCTGGCCGCTGGGCGGGGGGTTGTCGTCGATCTCGAAGAAGCTCGAGGCCGCGTGGTCGTTCGGCGTCATGGGATTCGACGATACGCCATGCCGGGTGACCTCGACGCGCCGCGGACGTCTGCGAGTCGATCGCGACGCGCGTCTCAGCGCCGGATTCGACGCCCGGCGGATGACACGGTTGAGGCAGCTCGCAGAGGCCCTCGGTGGAACGCTGATCGCGCCTCCCGCGTGGTTTGAAAGGCGAATGCCGGTGACGGTGCATCCCATGGGCGGCGCGGTGATGGCCGATTCGCCGGGAGGCGGCGTGGCGGATTCGCACGGTGAAGTCTTCGGCCATCGCGGGCTCTTCATCGCCGATGCGAGCCTTTTTCCGATGCCGACGGGCGTGGCGCCGTCGATGACGATCGCGGCGATGGCCGAGCACGTGGCGGAGCGGGTGATTCAAACATGCTGAAAGCAACGCCGGCGGGCACAAGGGATTTGACGACGCTGCCGCTCTTCGAGCGGTTTGTGCGACTCCGCGAAGGCGTGCAGTGGGTGCCGATCGGCGAGTGGCCGACGCCGGTGGACGACGCGCCGCGCTTCGCGAAGGCACACGGCCTGAAGACATTTCACATCAAACGCGAAGATATGAGCCATCCCGAGTGCGGCGGCAACAAGGTGCGCGGGCTGGAGTTTCTTCTGGCCGAGGCGCGGCGGCGCGACGCGAAGACACTGGTGACCTTCAGCTCGGCCGGCAGCCACCACGTCTGCCGCACCGCCTATCACGGCCGCAAGTTTCGCCAGAACACGGTCGCCGTCATCGTCGATCAGCCGAACGCGGAATATGTGCGACGCAACCTCGCGGCCGGCCTCGCCGCCGGCGCAGAGTACGTTCTCGCGAACAAGCTGACGGTGCTGCCGAAGCTGCTGAAACAGTTGCAGCGAAACTCGTCGGGCAATCGCGCGCCGTGCATGTATCTGCCGCCGGGCGGCACGTCGCCGCTCTCGTGCATCGGGCAGGTCAACGCGGCGTTCGAACTGCGCCGGCAGATCGACGCGGGCGAGCTGCCCATGCCGGACTTCATCTATGTCGCGCTGGGCAGCCTCGGCACCGCCGCGGGCCTGGCACTGGGCTGCAGGCTCGCGGGCATCAAGACGCGGGTGGTCGGCGTGGTGGTTTCGTACAAGTGGTATTGCACGCGCGGGCGATGGACGCGGCTCGCCAATCGCACGCTTGGGTTCATGCGGAAGTTCGACACGAGCATACCGTTCGCACGGGTGCGGCCGCGCGATGTGTCAACGGTGCGAACGGCGCTGGGCCGCGGATATGCGAACTTCACCGAGCGGGGCGTCGCGCTGGCCGATGAAATGCGCAAGCTTGAGCAGCTCCAACTCGACGGCGCTTACACCGCCAAGACGCTTAACGGGGCGATGCAGTACATCGAACGAACCCACATGCAGGACGCGCATCACCTGTTCTGGAACACCTACGACGCCATACCCGCCGCGAACCTGCCGAAGTCGAAGATTCCGCCTCACCTGCAGAAGTACTTCTCCGAACCGGTTCAGCCGTTCGGTGGATAATAGGTTCCCCTCGCGTCTCTCGCGTGCGGTGTCGCATGGGTGACGCGTTCCGACGCACGTCGTGCCGCCACGATTCGCGACGCCGTGCATTGCGATAAACCGTCGTGCATCGAGATGAACCGTCGCGCATCGAGATGAACCGTCATGCAAGATTCAGCCGCGGCTGCGGCGAAAGAATGTAGCCCCCGGCGCAAGCCGGGGGTCAGAGTTCGGAAAGAAATTCAGCCCCGGAGGGGCGAAAGAAGAGTCAACTATACGGCACTCTTTCGCCCCGCTGGGGCTATTGGCGTATCACCGCCGAACTCCCATGTCTTGTGACATGGGCTACACTCTTTCGCTACTGCCGTGGCTGTTGGGCTTCGCCCCCTTGTAACTCAATCCCGCGACGTGGTTGATGCTCTTTCGCCCGGGCGCGTCTTATCGCAATACCGCCCGGGATCTCGTGTCGCCAAACGTCACCCTGATCGTACGCCGGTCCCGCCTACAACGTCACCGTTCGCACCGACTGGATCGCATCCGACTTCCGCAGCTCCTCCAGCATC